>CAVDWN010000285.1:0-2322 GCA_963612535.1 Sphaerochaetaceae bacterium | reverse complement strand
CGGTCGCCCGTGGTGCCGGTGCGCACGCCCACGGAGGAGCCCTTCTCCAGGCTGCCGGTGATGTAGGCCTTGGTAGAGGTCCACCAGTCCTCGCGCAGCATCACGTCATCCGCGTTGTCAGTACCCTTGCCGCGGGTGTTGCCCTTGATGATGCACTTTCCGGCCAGCTTGATATCATAGCTGTGCCACACGAATACGCCGCCGCCCTCGTAGTTACCACCGCTGTCTACGCTGCAGGCATTGCCCGTGATGGTGCATCCGTCAATCGTTTCGCCGTCGTCACATACGTAGATGCCGCCGCCCTCGTACTTGCAGGTGTTCCCCGTGATGATGCAGTTACGCAGGGTGACACCCTTGTAGTCAAGTTCCAGACCACCGCCATCGTAGGCGGAGTAGTTGTCGGCAATGGTGATGTTCTCGATCAGAACATTGGGGTTTTCCTCAGACGTACCCGTGATATGTATGCCGCCGCCAGACTGCGCCCACTTAACGGTAGTTCTGTTCGAACTCAGCGCTCTGTTTCCCGACACGGTGGCTTTACCGTCTACGGACCTAAGAGTACAACTCGCAGAGAAGCAAATGATACCGCCGCCGGCCTGTGCGCTGTTATTGTCAATGTGGGCATCATTGGACATGTTGACGACGACTCTGTGACCGCTGATGCCAATGCCGCCACCGCGTTCGCAAGAATAGTTGCGGGAAATCGAGGAGTTGTCGATGTTGACGGTAGAGTCACTGCCGGCAACGTAGACGCCTGCACCGTGCATTCGTGACTTGTTGCCCTCGATAGTCGCTCCGTTCACCATGTTAAGAGTTGAGAATTTCCGCATGGTGATGCCACCGCCCGGCCTGTTATCGTCTTCTTCGTCGTCGCCATAACAGCCCGCTATTGTAACCCCATCAAGGCTCAAGGTCGCGTTTTCCCCTACCTCAATACCAGTGAATTTGATATCTTCGACGTTCTGCTGATCGCCGTTGGTCACTAGGCCGCCAGTGCTGGTAAGCGAATAGGACGCAGAACCATCGAGGCCGGAAAAGCTTCGATACCAGAATTCGGCCTTCTGGCTAGACGTAAGCGTAAGCTGGGCTCCCTTTCCGATGTTGATTACGGACGAGGCGCTGCCTTTGGTGCAGGCGATTTTATGGCCGTACATATCGATCTTGAGATTCTTACCCTCTTCGATGGTAATACCCTCGACCTTCCAGTCAGTGTCCATGTAAATTGTCTTGCCGTCATAGCCTGCGGCAAGGGCCTCTTCTATAGTTTTGTAGCCGGTTATACCGCCAGATGCATCGACCGAATGGGCGACGCTTTCTTCATCCGCCATCGCCGCGGCCGGGCACATAAGCGCGCACAGCGCCAGCAGCAAAGCCACGAAGGCAGCGATAAGGCCGGGCGATCTTAGTTGGGAGGATCGATTCTCCATAGGGCCATCCTTAGAACATGAGGGGATGCAATCCTGTAATTTTACCGTATCCAGCACGTCAAATCGGTCTTACCCCGCCGGGCAAGGTGGAGCGGGACCACCCCGTTTATCAGCCACCCCAGATACACAAAAGAGGCTCAGCCAGTGGCTGAGCCTCTTTGAACTTGGCTAGCTTTTAGCTAGGTTTAGTGCCTTGCGGTGCCGCGGAGCTTACGGGACACGAAGAAGGCTGCCAGCGCTGCTGCGATGGCGATGATGCCTGCACCCATCGCAAACGGGGCAATGGAATCGCCCGTCTTCGGAGAGGCGGAGGAAGTCTTGGCGTTGTCGCCCTTGCCTGCATTGCCGTTGTCGGCAGCAGAGCCGGAGCCGTTGGCGGCCTTGGTGATGGTGAGCTCGCCAGTCACCTTCAGGTCGTAGTTCGAGGTCACGATGGCGTCATCGTTGGCCACAGTCCAGTCGTAATCGGTGACGACGGTGTAGACACCAGGCTCAGTACCCTTGACCTGTGCGTTTTTAAGATACAGGGTATCGCCCTCTACCAGGCCGGTCGCCTTGATTTTGTCAAGATCCAGCACCTGTTCCTTGCCGTTGTACTCGAAGGTAGCGGAGCCGTTAACCTCGATAGGACGCTGGGTGATGGTGAAATCGGCAGCCGGACCATACTCGACGGAGTAATTGCCCTGGGAAGCATCGCCGGACGCCACGATGACGCCGTCGTAGGTACCAACGTTCTGATCGTCGTTAGTGCGGGCGACGGCATACGTGATGAGGTCCTCAGACTCGTCGTTGACCAAGCCATCCACCGTGGCGGTAAGGTCCGGATCGGCATCGCCGTAGACCTTGGACTTATCCTCTGCGGTAACGGTGACCTTAGCCGGGGTTACCTTGAGGG
>CAVDWN010000284.1:0-2334 GCA_963612535.1 Sphaerochaetaceae bacterium | reverse complement strand
GATGCCGCTGGCCGCCAAAATAATGCCTGCTTCGGTGCAGCGGTCCTTCGCCTTGGCGCGATGGGCTCGCATGGGTTGCGCGGTGCGCCTATTCAAGCTGTTTCGGCAAGGCTTGCTTCCTCTATACTCTTGCCCATGAGCGACGCGTTTCGCATATACATCCCCGGCAATACCCCCATCCATCGCGCCGATGCTCGCGCGAAGCTGGTGCTTCTTCTGGTGTTTTCCATGGGGGTGTTCTTTGTGGGAACCTGGAGGGGGCTGGGCCTCTATGCGCTGGCTTTGGCGGTAGTTGTTGTTTTGGCCCGCCTTTCGTGGGGCCGGCTTGCGAAGCTTTCCATCCCCCTGTTGGTGATACTTGCTTTCATCTGGGCTTTCAATGCGTTCGCCTTGGACGTGGGCCATTTGGCGGAATCCGGCATGGGCGGCGTCTCGGCCGGGTTTGCGCAGGGCTGGCAGCCCATAGCCCTTGTGGGCACGTTCGGGTTCGTGCCGGAAGGCTGCATGGCTGCGCTGTTCTATGCGGCGCGCATCGTGCTGATCCTGATTGCCAGCTTTGCGGTCTCGTTCACCACTACGGCAGAGGCGCTTATGTTTGCGTTCGCCTCGTTGGCAGGCCCGCTTCGGCGTTTCCGTGTGCCGGTAGACGATATGGCCACCATGCTGTCCATCGCGGTGCGCTTCATCCCCCTTACGGCGGCGGAGCTTGAAAGCGTGCGCAATGCCCAAGCATCGCGCGGGGCTGCATTCGGCACAGGCAGCCTGCCTCAGCGCATATTCCAGTGGCGCACGGTGTTCATCCCCCTGTTCGTGCGGCTGTTCCGCCGTGCGGGCGCATTGGGTGAATCCATGGAGGCCCGCTGCTACGGGTTCGGCCCCCGAACGAGTCTGAGCAAGGCGCATATGGGTGCGCGGCAAACGGTAGTTTTCCTGGCGTATTCGGCATTGCTGGTAACGGTAGCGTGCCTTCTGTAGCGGCAAGGGGCGCGCTTGCCTTGGCGGGGCAGGGCGAAGGCCGGCTGCATGGTATCATTCGGCTGTTTGATACAAACCTTTCCAAGGAGGAAATTAGATGGCTACCATCATCGATGTGTTCGGTCGTGAGATCCTTGACTCCCGCGGCAACCCCACGGTAGAGGTCGAGGTTGTGCTCGACGATTACGCAGCAGGTCGTGCTGCTGTTCCTTCCGGCGCATCCACGGGCGCATTCGAGGCTGTTGAGCTTCGCGATGGCGATTCCGAGCGTTACCTGGGCAAGGGCACGCTGAAGGCCGTTTCCCACGTGAACGAGGAGATCGCCGATGCCCTTATCGGCATGGAGGCCGAAGACCAGCGCGGCATCGACGCCGTCATGATCGAGCTCGACGGCACCGAGAACAAGGGCAACTTCGGCGCGAACGCCATCCTGGGCGCCTCCCTGGCTGTTGCCAAGGCCGCAGCCGAGTCTGCCGAGCTGCCCCTGTACAAGTACGTCGGCGGCGCGAATGCCAACATGCTGCCCACTCCTATGATGAACATCCTGAACGGCGGCGAGCATGCCGACAACAACGTGGACTTCCAGGAGTTCATGATCATGCCCGTCGGCGCCGACTCCTTCGCCGAGGCGCTTCGCTGGTGCGCAGAGATCTACCACACCCTGAAGAAGGTCCTGCACGAGGCCGGCCTTGGTGGCGGCGTGGGCGACGAAGGCGGCTTCGCCCCCAACTTCACCACCAACGAAGAGCCCTTGAAGTACATCGTTGAGGCATGCAAGAAGGCCGGTTACGAGCCCGGCTCCGACATCATGTTCGCCATGGACCCGGCTTCCACCGAGTTCTACAACGCCGAAACCGGCAAGTACGTCCTGGCTGGCGAGGGCCGCGAGCTCACCAGCGCCGAGATGGTGGATTACTGGGCTGAGCTGGTAGAGAAGTACCCCATCATCTCCATCGAAGACGGCATGGCCGAGGAAGACTGGGACGGTTGGAAGGCCCTTACCGAGCGCATCGGCAACAAGGTGCAGCTGGTGGGCGACGACCTGTTCGTAACCAACCCGAAGCGCCTTGCCAAGGGCATCGAGCTGGGCTGCGCCAACGCCATCCTGGTGAAGGTGAACCAGATCGGCTCCCTTACCGAGGCGCTTGAGGCTGTCCAGATGGCCAAGCAGGCCGGCTACGCCTGCATCATGTCCCACCGCTCCGGCGAAACCGAGGACACCACCATCGCCGATCTTTCCGTTGCTACCAACGCCGGCCAGATCAAGACCGGCGCACCGTGCCGCTCCGACCGTGTTGCCAAGTACAACCAGCTGCTCCGCATCGAGGAAGAGCTGGGCGATTCCGGCCAGTACGCCGG
>CAVDWN010000283.1:0-2340 GCA_963612535.1 Sphaerochaetaceae bacterium | reverse complement strand
CTCCCCATGCGGGGAGCGACGGGCACGCTCGGCGGTTTCCTCTACTCGAACGGGATTTCAATCCACGCTCCCCATGCGGGGAGCGACAGCCTAGAAACTTCACGTGGTACCAAAGCTACACCATTTCAATCCACGCTCCCCATGCGGGGAGCGACCGCTACATCTTGTAGCTTTATCAACGATAGTGGTTCTTTACGGCGCACACAATCACGAAAGAACGCTAACGCCACCGAATTTAGCAACATTCGAGACAATAGTGCGTATCAAAAAAGTGCGAACCTCCCGCACGAAGGATGTTCGCCGCATGCTCGCACCTACAGCATCAGAAAACCATCAGGGTCATAGCCCGGCTTCACCCCGTAGTGCTCCACCTTGCCGTGCCAGTTATTACCAAGGTGGTAAATGCGTACACTATCCCGCTCTTCATTCATGATCTCAAACAGCATCGCCTTAAGAGCGACTAACGTGGCAGAATCAACGCTGCACTCAAATACGGACGCTTGAACACGCTGGCCATAATTGACGCACGTCTTTGCTATCCTTCGCAAGCGCTTTCTCCCAGCGGCATCAGTTGTATCGATATCGTAAGTGATGAGAACCATGGCAATCCCCTACTTCCATAAAAAGGGAGGATAGGCATCCAAATCACCACGAAGGCACTTCGCAAGCAACTGAGCCTGGACATTTGGAACCAACCCGCGCGGAATTTTCTCTGAAGTGAAAGGATGCTTGATCTGCTCGCGCTTCCTTTCCTGCCAAGCCTTAAACAGGACCTTACGTGCCCCTTCCGTCAAGCGGACCTCACCCGTTTCACGGACATCAAAGTCTGAAGCGCCCACAACACGATTGTTGATTGCCGTCAGCACAAAACGATCCACAAACACAGGCCGAAGTTCTTCCATGCAATCAAGAGCCAGGGAATCTCTCCCCGGGCGATCCGTATGCATCAATCCAACCGCCGGATCGAGCCCGACCCCCAAAAGCGCAGAAGCGCAATCACGCGCAAGCACAGAATAGAAGAGCGACAGCATTGCATTAACTCGGTCTTTGGGAGGTCGGCGGGATCGTCCAATAAAGCTAAAATCCTCTTTATTCCGCAAGATCAACTCATCAAACACGGCATAGTAAACAGCAGCAGCATCGCCCTCAATCCCACGCAATGAGTCAACCGAATCACAACCTCGGATGGCAACGAGGGCCTCGGTCAAATGGCCGATCGCACATCTGATCGCATCGCCATCAATGCGAAGCCCGTGATCACGTAAAGCCCGGTCGAGCACCCAGCGAGAATTGAAAACCTTGCCTAAGATGAAATATCTTGCAATAGCCAAAGAGGTAGCTTTATCTTCCGCAGCCCGGAAATGAGCCTTTTTGAGCAGAACGTTACCGCTATGCGCGCCACGAGCATCAGCAAGATATCGTCCCGATGGCGAGAAGAACGACAGGCGAATACCCCGTTCGCAACATGCGCCCATCAGCGCCGGGCTTGCTCCTGCATACGAAAACAAGCTGATCCCCTCAAGCGTATGTAACGGCACACGCCCCAGCACGTCGCCGCCTTGCTTCGCGACTACGTTCTCACCATCAAGTCTCAAATACGCATCTTCGGTAAACACGTACAGTGTGTTCTTGATTCTCTTCATTCCGACCGCTCCAGCATATCGTCGATATACCCCTGCGCTGAACGCTGCTGCAGGGAAGGCAAGCACTCTTCGGCCAAGGAGCACGCCGCGCAATGCTTGTTCTTTCGTACTCGAGGCACATGCCCACGTTGAAACAATTGATGCATCTCGCCGACCGAGTTCCGAACAGCTTTGCGCAAATAATCGGTAAACAAAACCGGTTCACGCGACTGCGTCTGCTTGTAGAACAGAAAGCCACCGTCGATATCGCAGCCAAGCATTTCCTCCAAGCACATCGCCTGTGCACAAACCTGAAGCCGGTCGCAGTCATCAGCCTTCGACTTTCCTCTTTTGTACTCGATGGGAATAGGCCTCCAAGTACCCTTCTCACCCGCCAGAGGAACGCCTCTGGGATCCTCCCGAAACTCCACAACATCGCATATGCCTGAAAGGCCTAGCTCACTCGACCGGACGAAGAGTCCCCGCACAACAAGCAGCGAGCCACGGCGCTCCCGCATCTCCCCATCATGGGCTCGAAGATGCGCCACCTGCCCTGACGCCGTCAAGTAGTTTTCCTGCCACCGCTGTTCCACATGGATAAGCGCCCATTGCCTACGACAGAAAGCAAAGTGCTGGATGCCAGAAAGCGCGAGAAACTCTTCGTCCGAATACATAGTGCCCCTACAGCTTGCGAAGAACCTTGACCCCTTCGGGGATC
>CAVDWN010000282.1:0-2352 GCA_963612535.1 Sphaerochaetaceae bacterium | reverse complement strand
CGCTGCGGGCGGGGCGTGGGTCTGCGGCGCGAAGCCCCTAGTCGAATTCCTCGGTGTAGATCTCTTCGAGGGTTTCCACCTTCACGCAGATCTCGTTGCCCTCGTCGTCCATGTACCAGCAGTAGTGGCCCTTGCCGTCTTCGGTGTAGGAGAGCACCTCCCAATCAAGGTAGCGCTTCACGTTTTCGCGCGTGGGCTCGATGCCGGCGTACTCGATAACCATGAGCGCCGCGTTGATCTGCTGCTCGGAGAGCTCATCGAATTTCATAGGGGTCCTTTCCGGTGATGGACGGGTCTGGCCTGGGCGGTTGCGCCTGGATGCAGTGCCCGCCCTTTCCTTCTGCTTGGCCTAGGCGCTTTTCTGGATGATTGCCACAAAGGAAAGCATCCCGGCACCGGTATTGGCTATGCCGTGGAAGCTGCCGTCCTCGCAGTAGAGCACGTCGCCCTTCTTCACCTGGTACTCAACGTCGTTTTCCGTGTAGGTTGCCTCGCCTTCGGTAAGGAAGTACATCTCGGAATCGCCGGAGTGCTGGTGGTAGCCGATGGAACAGCCCGGCTCCAGCGAGATCTGGGCAGCGTAGGTGCATACGCCGCCGAGCTGGCTGCCTTCCAGGAGGCGGTCGCGCAGCATGCGGCCGTCGCCGCCCTCTACGTGCTCGGCGTACTGCGGCTGGCGGTTGTTGATGACGGGCATGATGTTCCTCCTTGCTTTCGCGGATCCTCGCAGGTAATTGTACCGCGTTGTTTTGTGGAGGTGATATGCAGGGTTGGTGTCGAAACCCCGCGATAATGCGTCATGATCGGGCTAATTGGGCAACGAAACGCCATGGCTTGCGGTGTTTTGCCTCAAAGAAGCCTATAATCCCCAAAGCACGAAACGCAGGGCTTGCCTTCGTGCGCCCAAACCCGGTTCGCCGGAAGGGGATTATCGGGGGCCGGCGGCCTGCAGCGCGCCGGCAAGGAAGAGGAGCCTGAGTGCTAGACCAGTTGTTTGCGTCCATATCGTTCGTGGACATCTTCAATTTCTGCGTCTTCATCGTGTTCTCGGTCTGCTATCTGTACCAGATCATCTACGTGTTCGTCACGCTTACGAAGCAGCCTCCCAAATACGAGGCGAAGAAGAACCACCGCTACGCCGTTATCGTTGCCGCCCGCAACGAGAACGCGGTTATCGGCGACCTTATACACAGCATCCGCGTGCAGAACTACCCGCAAGAGCTTATCGACATCTTCGTGGTGGCCGACAACTGCACCGACAACACCGCCGCCGTTGCGCAGGAAGCGGGCGCCATCGTGTTCCCGCGCTTCAACACCGAGCAGGTGGGCAAGGGCTACGCCCTCGACTACGGCTTCGCGTGCATCCGCCAGCACTACAGCGAGAACGGCTACGAGGCCTACTTCGTGTTCGACGCCGACAACGTGCTGGACGTGAACTACTTCCGCGAGATGAACAAGACCTTCGACAACGGCGCCGTTGCCTCCACCAGCTACCGCAACTCCAAGAACTACGGCTCCAACTGGATCACCGCCGGCTATGCCGTTTGGTTCATGCGCGAGGCGAAGTACCTTTCGCAGGCCCGCCTTACCCTGGGCACCAGCTGCGCGGTTTCGGGCACGGGCTTCTTCATCAGCGCCAAGATCATCGACGAGATGGGCGGCTGGAAGTACCACATGCTCACCGAGGACATCGAGTTCTCCACCGCTTCCATCTGCAAGGGTCGCCGCATCGCCTACACGCCCACGGCCATGCTCTACGACGAGCAGCCCCTTACCTTCCGCGATTCCTGGAACCAGCGCTTCCGTTGGGCAAAGGGCTTCTACCAGGTGTTCTTCGGCTACGGCGGCAAGCTGGTGAAGGGCATCTTCACCAACCCTAAGGGCACGCGCTTTGCCTGCTACGACATGCTCATGACCATCTGCCCGGCCATGCTGCTTACCATCATCACCATCATCTTCAACGCCATCATCGTGGTGCTGGGCGTTACGGGCGTCATGTCCACGGGCGTGATGATCACCTCGTCGCTTTCGTCCATCTTCTTCTGCCTGTTCAACTTCACGTTGTTCATGTTCATGTTCGGCGCGCTTACCACCTTCACCGAGTGGGACAACATCCATGCGCCCGCCCGCAAGAAGATCTTCTACATGTTCACCTTCCCGCTGTTCATGATCACCTACATCCCCATCGCCCTGGTGGCTCTGGTGAAGAAGGCTTCGTGGAAGCCCATCCAGCACAGCATTTCCGTGGACGTGCAGGAATTCGCCCAGGCAAACGCCAAGGACCGCATTTAGGAAAGGGCTTTTCGCTCTGCCGGTTCCCGCTCGCACACGGTGGCGCGCGGGTTCGGGCCT
>CAVDWN010000281.1:0-2368 GCA_963612535.1 Sphaerochaetaceae bacterium | reverse complement strand
GGACGTGACAGCGAGAAGGAGATCGGTGCCCCAGATAGACCTGAAAGAGAAGGGAAGCGTACTTCGTACGCGACCGACGATTGAAGGCCTAGATGGGGTGCCCAGCTCCTTCGCAGCGTCAACCCACTTTAACGATGGGCGCATAATCTTTCAGCAGCTTCTTGGTTTGGCCGGTGCGGGCGAAGCGCACATGCAGCGTATCGCCATCCACCTTGGTGATGGTTCCGCGGCCGAACACCTTGTGGTCTACCGCATCGCCCTTGGCGAACGTCATGTTTGCCGCCGCTTTCTTGGCAGCAGCAGGGTTGCCCGTGGGGCGCTGCTGCTGGCGCGGGCGCGAACCGGATGCGCTGGACTGGCCGAACACACGGCCGCCGCCCGCCTCTGCCCCAGAGCCGGCAATGCCACGGCGGCTGCCGCGCTTTTCCCAACCGCTGCCGGAAAAGCCCGCCGACCCCATGCCGATGCCGCGGCGCAGGTCCGCCGGGATCTCGCTGATAAAGCGCGAAGGCGGGTTGGCGCTGGACTGGCCGAAGATCTGGCGCGTGAACGCATTGGTAAGGTAGAGCTTCTTGCGCGCGCGGGTGATGGCAACGTAGGCCAAGCGGCGCTCTTCTTCCAGGCCCTTGGCATCCTGCGAGGAATTGCCATGCGGGAACAGCGACTCTTCCATGCCGGCCACGAACACCACGTCGAACTCCAGGCCCTTGGCAGCATGGATGGTCATCATGGTGATGGCCTCGCCGTCTTCGGCCATGGTGTCCATATCGGTGCGCAGCGTTACCCACTCAACGAAGTCGGGCAGGCTGTTCGCCTGGAACACACGCACGGGCGGCTGCTCGTCGCTTTCGGCGCCATCGGCCGTGGGCGGCTCGAACAGGGCGTCGACGTCGTCGTGCGTGTTGGCGTATTCGTCTACAACGCCGAAAAGCTCTTGGATGTTCTCGATGCGGCCCGCTGCCTCGTCGCTGCCCTCGGCGCGGTACTGCGCCATGATGCCCGACTTCTCCACGATGGCTTCCACCACCTTGCGAAGGTCGCCTTCGTAGGTTTGGCATTCATGGATAAGCTGCACGAATTCCGCGATGGAACGCCTGGTGGCAGCGCGAATCCCCTCGTCGGCAATGCACAGCTCGGCCGCCTGCAGGAAGGTGATGCCGGTTTCGCGCGCTATGTAGTCGATATGCTCCACCGTAGTTTTGCCGATACCGCGCTTGGGCACGTTGATAACGCGATGTGCTGCCACGTCGTTGGCGGGGTTCACCACCAGGTTCAAGTAGGCCATAACGTCGCGGATCTCGGCGCGGTCGAAGAAGCGCGTGCCGCCGATAAGGCGATACGGCACGCCCGCGCGCATCAGCATATCTTCAAGCATGCGGCTCTGCGCGTTGGTGCGGTAGAACACGGCAATCTGGTTATACGAAACCCCTTCGCCATGCTGGTGCTCGACCTCGGAGGCAATCCAGCGGCCTTCGTCGCGCTCGTCGGTGGCGCTGTACACGGAAATCTTGTCGCCCGCCGGCTGGCTGGTGAACAGCTTCTTCGGCTTGCGCGTGACGTTGTTGGCGATAACCGCATTCGCTGCCGCCAGGATATTGCCCAGCGAACGGTAGTTTTCTTCCAGCTTCACCACATGGGCGTTGGGGTAATCCTTCTCGAAATCCAGGATGTTGCGCAGGTCGGCGCCGCGCCACGAGTAGATGGACTGGTCGTCGTCGCCCACCACCATGATGTTCTGATGCGCGGCGGCAAGCAGCTGGGTAAGCACGTACTGCGCGTGGTTGGTGTCCTGATACTCGTCCACCATGATGTATTGGAAGCGGCGCTGGTAGGCCTGCAGCACATCGGGGTGGTTCTTCAGCAGCAGCCAGGTGTACAGCAGCAGGTCGTCGAAATCGAAGGCGTTCAGCTGGCGAAGGCGTGCCTGCAGGCGCGTGTACACGCGGGCGGCCACCTTCCCCACCGGGTCGGCGGCGGTTTCGGCAAACTTCTCGGCCACCATCAGGTCGTTCTTCGCCTGTGAGATGCGGTTGCGCAGCGCCTGCACGGGAAAGCGCTTCTTGTCGATGTTCTCCTGCTCCATAATCTGCTCTACCAGGCGCTTGGAATCGCTGTCGTCGTAGATGGTGAAGCCCTTGGCGAAGCCCACGCGGTCGCAATCGGTGCGCAGGATGCGCACGCACATGCTGTGGAAGGTGGAAACCCACATGCCGCGCGCACCGGGGCCGATGAGCGCATCCAGGCGCTCGCGCATTTCGGCCGCCGCCTTGTTGGTGAACGTGATGGCCATGATCTTCCACGGGGCTACGCCCTTGTCTTCCACCAGGTGGGCGATGCGATGCGTAAGCACGCGGGTTTTGCCGCTGCC
>CAVDWN010000280.1:0-2375 GCA_963612535.1 Sphaerochaetaceae bacterium | reverse complement strand
CATTACAGCATCGCCTCCAGTTCGGCTATGCCGGCGGCGATTTCTTCGTTCAGGCGCTTGATGTCAGCGATCAGCTCGCTAGTGGGCGGGTACTCGATCTTCTCGTACACAACCTCCTTGTACTTGTTGATGGAAAGGTCGTAATCGTTGTCGACAATTTCCTGCAGGGGCACCATGAAGCTCTTCTCGGTGCGGGCGCGTTCCTTCTCGGCTTCCAGATTATGGAAGCGTTCAATGATGTCGGGAATGTCGTTGTCCTTGATGGGATCGCGCTTGTCGTCGAGGCTGTAACCGTCCGCCTCCATGTCGTAGAACCACACTTCGTCGGTGCCGCCGTTATCGGTGCGCGTAAAAATCAGAATGGCCGTAGACACGCCAGCGTACGGCTTAAACACACCGGAGGGCATCGAGATAACTGCCTGCAGCCTGTTGTTCTCGATAATCTCCTTGCGAATCGCCTTATGCGCCTTCTGCGATCCGAACAGAACGCCATCCGGCACGATGGACGCGCAACGCCCACCAATCTTCAAGCTCTTCAAGAATAAGGCCAGGAACAACAACTCGGTCTTGGTGGTAGAGGCAACATTGCGCAAATCCTTGGCAATGGTTTCCTTATCCAGGCTGCCCTTGAACGGCGGGTTTGCCATGATAAGCGTGTACGCATCGCGCACCGTGTTGTCCTCTGAAAGAGAGTCGAGCTGCGTGATGTTGGGGGCATCCACCCCGTGCAGCATCATGTTCATAGCCCCGATGCGCATCATAGTAGAGTCGGTATCGTGGCCAGAGAACATCGTGGTTTGGAAGCGATTCGACACCTCTGCATTAAGCAACGCATCGGCATAGTGCTCCTTGATATAGGCGGCAGCGGCGCAGATAAACCCGGCACTGCCCATGGCTGGGTCGCAAATTGTATCGTCGGGAGTGGGCTGCATCAGCTCAGCCATCATTGAAATAATATGGCGTGGCGTGCGGAACTGGCCGTTTTGCCCTGCGGTAGAAAGCTTCGAGAGCAAGTATTCGTATACATCACCCATGATGTCCTTATCGGTGATGTCGATCTCTTCTAGCTTGTCTACGATCTTGGTGAGGGCACGGGCGTTACTCAGCACAAACGTAGCGTCTTTCATGTACTTGGCGAATGCCGCGTCTTTATCAGCAATCAAATCATTCTTGATGAAGGGGAATACCTTCTGCTGCATGTTGTCGAACATTGCATCAGGCTCGTAATTGCGGAAAACACTCCATCGGCAATTCTGGTGATCGGCATCGAAAATAGGATCGTCATGCTCCTCCCCGAAGAATGCCGCATCTGCCTCTTTGCGCATCTCGTCATCATCCAGACGCTTTATGAATATAAGGTAGGTGAGCTGCTCGATTACGGTAAGCGGGTTGGTAACGCCATTCGACCAGAAGATGTCCCAAATGCCGTCCACTTTATTCTTAAGCTCGCCAGTTACCATGCGTTTCTCCTAATTCGAATAGTTTGACATTTACATTATCGGTTATCGCTGACCAGGTTTACCGCGATAAAGATCTTTGAGTTCGGCAGGCGTATACGTACCCCCGGGTTTCGAGTGCAAAGCCACGTGGCAGTTCGGGCATACCGGAATCAGATCGCGCACTGGGTCGACCTCATGCGCTTCACCTAATTCATGAAGCGGCACAATGTGATGCACTTGGATGATCCCTGCGAATTCAGGCCCATATGCCGCAGCGAAGTCAAAGCCGCAAATAGCACAAGTAGTGCCATGCGCATCTATACACCGCTGCCGCGCTGCTCGACTGCGTTCGAACCGATCGGTCACAACCGTGCATAACGCGCCTTCGGCAAGGTGAGAGTCGGCACTGAGCTGGCCATCCGACTCGACCTCGCCATCAGCACTGCCGTAGGCCTTGCGGAGCATCTCCTCAATATATTCCTTCGCGTCCACCTTCGCCTCCTAAGCCCGAAGCGGCAAAACCAGCCCATAGGGGTTTTCAACTGAAAGATTCTGGGCCCCATCAAAGACAACCCACAGATTGCGGTACGTATGCGGTCGTGGGATACTGCACTCCCCATAGCCATCCGTGAAGTAGATAAGCAGCGCATCGCGAAAATACCGATGCTCATTGATGTAATCGATTACCGGAGTAAAGCGTGTGCCGCATCGGCCCACAACGCACCCTGGTAACTCCGCAACCGATTTCACCCGGTACACGCGTTGGACGTTCGCATCGCATTCGATAACCGTCAGCTCGAACTTGCGCCTTGCAATGATGCCGAAAATCTCTTCGAATATCTGCTTCACCTGCTGGTCGGATACCGAGGCGGACGTATCGATGGCCACAACGATCTTAAGCGTTTTGCTTTCCCGGGAACCAGAAAGATCGAACCT
>CAVDWN010000279.1:0-2402 GCA_963612535.1 Sphaerochaetaceae bacterium | reverse complement strand
ACCGCGCCAAGTCGCCGCGAACCGCGCCAAGTCGCCGCGAACCGCGCCAAGTCGCATTTACGTAGCGTGATAGATGAAGGATTTGCCGCTCTTGCTGCGACTCAATGTTTCCTCATCGACTAGCTTCTTCAAACGCTCTTGCGCTCGTCTTTCTGAAATGCGTAGTTCTTGCGGCAGAGCTTCAGTGAACCCTTTGCAGGTGAGGCCTTGAGGATACCCATTGAATAACTTGACGATTTCTGCATCGGTTATTGCGCGGTGGCTTAAGGCGCTATTCCCTTGAGCGGATGTCGGTGGTTTTACTGCTGCGGAATTGGTTGCGGCAATAGGCATTGAAAAACGCATTGCGTCTGGATGATGCGACTCCTCTATCGATGGCTCGCATCCGAAGCGTTCATTGCAGATTGTCCATATTGCATATAAACCGCTTCCTGCGCGGTCGCCGGCGCCGATGAGATTGAATATTTTCATCAACGTTGGGTTTCTCGGCTCAGATAAACCGCCGCTTATAGCCAATTCTGAGGCAACTAACATTGATCCTGGATTGCTGACTTCGAAGGATGTGGCCTTCAGGATCGCGCGAATAGTTGCGCTGCCCCCGTACCAGGAATGGACAAGAGCATTAACCAGCATTTCGTTGGCAGCTTCGCCTACTTCGTTGTGTGAGAAGTGAGACATCCCTGTTTCGTCGGTTGAAAAGGGAGCCTTGAAATAGCGAGAAAGTCGTCCTCTTACATCGAGATAGAAATCAACGGCATTTCCGCTCCAGTCGCCGCTAGATGAAACGATTCGGTCGCTCCATCGCTGCTTCTCTTCGGTTTCCTCCCTGTAGTCAAGCAGAAAATGGGGCGAGTAACGCGTGATCTCGTATTCGTAACCAAAGGCCAAAAGACCCGCCAGCGTTGGGCGCAACCGCCCCATAGCATCCTTGGAAAGGGCTCCGATATGGTAAAGAAAATCGGGGTCAGAGTCGGAAACCCACGGGCTTTGGGGCTTGGCGGCATTGAAAAGAGCTCTGTAGCGTTTGACGGTCGTGTTGCATAGAGAATCTTCGTCGAATCCATCGAGTGGTTTTCGGTCAGCCGAAGGGATGCCATCGTACTGCATCAGGCGCAGGTCTTCTTCGGTAGCCGGAAAATCGCTTTCTCCTCGACGGACGTAAGGCTTGAGCTCCTTGCCCTTTTTGGCCCTGATGCATACCGGCTTCTCTTCGCGGCTTGCCTTTGGCACGCTGATGATCACAAGATCAAAGCCCTTTACTGTGGCGGAGTTTACGCCGTCACAGAGCATGACGTCTCTGCTGACGAAATCACGATTTCGAACCTTGTTCCAGAATTTCGCTATGAGATCGTTTTGGTCTTGAACGCCAGCCAATGAAAACCGGTGGGTTTCCTTATCTTGCCTAACTCCAAGAACAATTTCTCCACCTTCGGTGTTGGCGAATGCGGAGTATGTTTCCCATAGGTCGTCTGGAAGATCGAAAAAAGCCTCTTTGAATTCGAGATGTTGGGATTCAAAGAGCTCATCGGGGTTATCGAGAAAAGCCATAGCGGGTCCTTCGAACATTGGTTAGTGCCGAGGGTGGTTTTAAATGCCAAGGTCACTCTGCTCATTTGATTTTATACAGTTTAGCAAGGTATTTGATAACAGGAAGCGCAAGGCGATGCCCGTCTGGCGTAGGCTGCGTCGTTCCCGCAATGCTTCCAACATAATATTCCCATATGGGAATATTGCCGGCATTCCATGCAGAATTTTCCCATTTGGGAACATTCTTTGAATTTGACGCACTATAATCCCGTTTGGGAAGATTGTCAGGTGCCACCCAACGCATCGCAACAGGAAAACGACAGGAGCGCACAATGAAGCTGGAGTTGCCCAGAGCGCGTAGATCAATGACGGGAAGGTTGAGGGACGCCACCGACTTGGGCGAAATCCTTCGCGAGCGTCGCAAAGAGCTGGGAGTTACCCAAAAGCAGCTTGCAGAAATATGCCACTGCTCACCGCGCTTCATAAGCGAGCTCGAGCGAGGGGTTGCCGGTGGCAACATCAAACAGGTAATCGCCGTGTGCCGCGAGGTGGGTATCGACCTATACGCCAAACCAAGGGGCTAAAGTGGACATCTTCGTTTATCGCGATTGGCGCGGCCGGCCGTCCGCGAACTCGTTCTCGATCACGCTACGCGCGCCATGATTTTCTGCGCAGTTATGATAAGTAGAAGGCAAGTGCATGATAAGTAGATGATAAGTAGAATCCGGTACCGTGATTTGCGTTTTCCCAGGTCAGAGGATTTCAGGTTTCGCGACGAGGCCGAAAATGTAATTGAGTGATAAGAAGAAAGCAGCACGTCAAAGCGGCGCATCACGCTCCAATGAGGTTTATGCCCAAGCAGGGATATAGCGACG
>CAVDWN010000278.1:0-2420 GCA_963612535.1 Sphaerochaetaceae bacterium | reverse complement strand
TATCGAACAAAACGCGCTTACCGCGTGAAGGGTACGGAACCTTCCGTTCTGTTTGCTATGATCGGTTCCTATGGGAAGCAGGCGCAAACAACACGGATGTCTATTCAGGCTGGTACGGGCAGTATTTGGCCTGGTTCTTGCTGCCGTTGTAGTGGTGGTGGGCGTTCCCTTGGGAATCAACGCTTGGGTTTGCGGCTCTACCCGCTCTGCCATAGAGAGCCAGCAGCAGGCCGTCGCTGACGCCGCCAGCTTCGATGCCGATGCCATCGTTGTTCTGGGTGCGGGCATCAACTGGGACGGCAGCCCTTCGGCCATCTTGAAGGACCGACTCGATGTTGCCGTTGCTCTCTATAACTCCGGTGTTGCCCCCAAGATCATCATGAGCGGCGACAACTCCGATTCCTCGTACAACGAGGTTATGGCCATGGCAAAGTACGCGCGTGCCAACGGCGTTCCGGCCGGCGACATATTCTGCGACCATGCCGGCCTTTCCACGTACGATTCCATGTACCGCTTAAAGAATGTTTTCAGCGTGCAGCGCTGCGTTGTGGTTACCCAGGAGTACCATCTGTATCGCGCCTTGTACGATGCGCGCGCCTTCGGGATAGATGCCCGCGGCGTAAGCAGCAGCTTAAGCGAGTACGCCGATATGCAGTCGTACGAGGAGCGCGAGTTCCTGGCGCGCATCAAGGATTTTGTCGGCGTGCTTACCAGGATGGAGCCGGAAACGAAGAGCGAGCCCGTCTCGCTGAACCAGTCGGGTACCGTTACCCAGTGGTGGTAGCGGCGTAGGCGCTACCCGTTCGCGCCGAGTGGGGCGCCAGCGCGTCAGCCTTGCGCAGATGTTGCCGCAGGGCGGCCCCCGGCAGCTCGCGGGTTCGCAAGCCAAGCGGAAGAAGGGAAGAGCCGTGCCGAAGATCGTCGTCGTAGACACCGATTTCGATAGCAACGACATCGAAGTGGAGATGGCCGCCAAGGCCGGAATCGAGATCGCCCTGTTCCAGGACCGCAGCCCCGAGGCCATCATCGAGCATGCCGCCGATGCCGATGGTGTTGTTACCTCGTACGGCAACTTCCCCGCAAAGGTGTTCGAGGCGCTGCCCAACCTGCAGGTGGTAAGCCGCACCGGGATCGGCTACGACAGCATCGACGTCGAAGCGGCCACCAAGAACCGCACTGCGGTGTGCGTGGTTCCCGGCTATGGCACCGAAGTGGTTTCCGACCAGGCAATATCGCTGGCGCTTGCCTGCTTGCGCCGCCTGAACGAAACCGATGCCGACATGCGCGCCGGCATATGGGATTATGCCCGGCACCGCCCCTATGGCCAGGTGTTCGGCCGTACGTTCGGCGTGGTGGGCATGGGCGAGATCGGCCGCTGCTGCGCGAAGAAGGCGGCTGGCCTGGGCTTCAAGGTGGTGTGCTATTCGCGCTCGCTTGTTCCGGGCAGGCGCACGCCCGAAGGCTACGACATCCTTTCCTACGAAGACCTTCTGCGCGTATCCGACGTGGTGAGCTTTCACACGGCGCTCACGCCGCAGACGCACCATATGCTCGATGAGCAGCATATTGCGCTCATGAAGGAAACCGCTGTGGTGGTTAACACCTCGCGCGGGGCCGTCATCGACACCGTGGCGCTTGCCGCTGCGTTGCAAGAAGGCAGGCTTTGGGGTGCCGGCATCGATGTGTTCGAGGGTGAACCGGTCGATTTCAGCCATCCGCTTCTGAAGGCTCCCCATACCGTGCTCAGCCCGCACGTGGCCTACTGGTCCGAGGAATCGGGGCTCGAGCTGCATCATCGCAGCATGCAGGCGGCGATAGACGTGGTGCTGGGCAAGCGCCCCGCCGATTGCCTGAACCCCGAAGCCCTGCGCTTCTAGCAGGGAGGCTGGCTCTGTGCTCTGCGGTCTGATTGCGGTTGGTCTCGCGGGTCCGAACTCATTTTCGGCCATCGGGGTTACGATAGGCCGAGCGCAGAAAGGAAATGCAGCATGCTGGTTGGCATCATCTCGGACATACATGGCAATCTAAGCGCCCAGGCCGAACGGGCCCTTTCGCCCTGCGACCTTATTCTCTGTGCCGGCGACGTAGAGCGTCCCTCGATCCTGATGGAGCTCGATGCCATTGCCCCAACTGTTGCCGTGCTGGGCAACTGCGATACCAGCTTGCGCGGGATGGACATCCCGTTTACGGCTAGCCCGCGCATCGGCGGTGTTCGCTTCTTCATGACGCACCGACCTGAGGATATCGGCACGCCCGCCGAAGACGTGCGCGTGGTGGTGCACGGGCACACGCACGTTCCGCGCGAAGAGCGCATCGGCGAAGTTCTGTACCTGAATCCGGGAAGCGCCAGCAAGCCCCGCGGCGGCAGCAAGAAGAGCATCGCCCGCATCTCCATAGAGGCAGGAAAGGTTGCCGGCGTC
>CAVDWN010000277.1:0-2421 GCA_963612535.1 Sphaerochaetaceae bacterium | reverse complement strand
TTCGACGGCACCTTGCAGAAGCCGTGCGGCCAGTAGGGCAGCAGGGCTTTGTTCCGCTGCAGCTTTACCAACAGCGACTGAACGGGCCTTGCTCGGGCTCAAGGCCCGCGTTCGGGCCGGGTGCGCTTGCGCTTGCCGTTGTTGTGGGCTCTGGGATCAGCTGTCGCTTTCCGCCAAGGCGGCTTTGCCTGCGATTGCCGCCCCTGCACCTACCAGCGCGGCCGCTGCGGCAACGGTTGCGGCAGATTCATCGCCAGTGCGGGGCAGGGTGGTCTTCCTGCCGTCGCCTGCGGAATCTTCCGCGGCATCGTCGTTGTTTGGGGAATCCGTATCCCCCTCGCCTTCGCTGCCCGATCCGCCCTTGCCGGAATCGTCGTCATCGTCCGGCTCGTCGTGGTCGGTCAGCTTGATGCGCCCCCGACCGTTCTCGTCGGCGTATTCCTTCCCTATGGTGCCCTTCAGGTTCACCTGGATGTACTCCACGAGCGCTTCCGTGTCGGTTTTCAGGAACTGCGCCTCTTCAGCGTTGGCGGGGATGGGCATGGCATCGCCGCCGATGATGAGGGCATATGTGGAGCCAGCCACCGTGTAGGAGGCCGTGGGATCTATCTTCTTGCCGTTGATCTTGACGTTCCTTACGCGCCGCTCGCCCACGATTTCCTTTACCGCGGTGCCGTCTTCCGAGAGAACCACCGGGGTGGGGATGCTGGTCAGCGCGGTATAGCTAACGCCCTCGCATACCTGCAGGAACCCGCCGCATGCATCAGGCAGATTGCGGGCGCCGACTTCCAACATGTCCAGGATGTGCTGGCCGGATAGCTTGAGGAAGCACAGCTGGTTCATATAGGGGTGCACCGAAACCAGGTTGCCGTATGTTACCTCGCCTTTGCCCACGTTTGCCCGCACGCCGCCGGCGTTGGCTACTGCAATATCGCAGATAACGCCCTGGTTCGCCGCATAGTAGAAGTAGGCGTCGGCGGCCAAGTCGCCCAGGTTCGTTTCGCGCTTGCGCACTGCCCAGGTGATGCCATCGTCTTCGTTTGCCCGCAGGAACACCTCGGATGTTCCCACCTTGGCGCCCTTCTTCTTTTCCATCTCGCTTTCTATCTCCTGCACCACCTTGGCCACTTCCGGGTTCTCGTCGCAGGTGACCTCTTCGATGAGCTGGGCGTATACCTTATCGGGGATCCCTGTGCTGTCCAGGTTGGCGGTTGCGGTTCCGGTGAGGGGGTTTATCTCTATTCGGCCGAAGCTGGCGAATTTGGTGCCCGTTTGGACCACCACTACCTCTTCGCCGTTCTTGTTCTTCTGGCGCTGCACGTATTTCTCGTGGCTATGGCCGTCTATCACGATGTCGATGCCCGAGGTGTTGGCGACCACGGTGTCGCTTCGCCAGCGGTCGGGCGATCCGGCTTGCCCCAAGTGGCCCAGCAGCACCACGTAGTCGGCGCCTTTGGCGCGGGCATCGTTTACGGCGGCTTGGATTGCGCTGTAGAACACCTGGCCGGTGGAATCGCCGCAGAAGCTGTAGATCAGGTTGCCGTCTTTGTCTTTGAAGCTGGTGGGTGTGGAGCTGGTGAGCGTGGAAGGGGTGGTGGCGCCTACGTACGCTATGCGAACCGTGCCGAGCTCGGTTTGGTATTCCAAAATGCGGTAGGCATCGAAGATGCGGTTGCCGTTCTTGTCCAGGAAATTGCAGCACACGTAAGAAACGCCCTTTTCGGTTTGGCGCAGCTGGTCGAATTGGTCCATGCCGTAGTCGAATTCGTGGTTGCCGGGGATCAGCAGGTCGTAGCCGCAGGCGGCAATCACCTTTGCCGGCGCCTCGCCTTTCGTGAGCGTTCCCTCGAAATCGCCCTGAACGTTGTCGCCGGCGTCTACCAGGCTCACGTTCTCTTTGCCGTAGTTTTCCCGCTGGGCGTCTGCATAGCCTACCAACGCCGCATAGCCAAGCTTGGTTGCGGGATTCGAGAGGGCGCAGTGCACGTCGTTGGTGTGCAGGATAACGATGGGCTTTGCCTTGCTGCCGTTCGCTTCGCCCTCTGCGGCCAGCGCCTTAACCGGTCCGGAGGCCAGCGGCAGGGTAAGGCTCGCGAGCACGGTGCCCGCTGTTGCCAAGAACGTGCGACGAGATATTCCCTTGTTTTCCATATGTTGGGCACCACCTTGGGGAAGACGTTTTCCCGCATTGTAGTCGATTCCGGCAAGGCATTTCTTGTTGGGCTCCTATGGGCGGGACCCGAGGGACAGGCGTTTCTTGCTGGGAGCCGATTGGGCAGAAGGTTCGGTAAAACACGCGGCTTCGACTCCGCTGCGGTTTGGTGGCGTCCAGGCCCTTGGCGCTGTGCGGCCTGTTCGTGTGATGAGCAGTGCCTAGACGAGCCTTGCGTAGTCTTGGCTCTGGTGGAATAGGTGCGTGAT
>CAVDWN010000276.1:0-2437 GCA_963612535.1 Sphaerochaetaceae bacterium | reverse complement strand
GACTTCGGCGTGCCGGTAAGCCAGATCTCGCTCTGGCGCACGCTCGACTACATTACCGGCGTGTGCTTTGCGCCGCTGGTAGGCGTGTGGTTCGCGAAGTACAACGCGAAGTGGGTGCTGTTGGCATCGGCGGCCATCGAATCGCTGGTGTTTATCCTGTTCGGGTTCTCGCCTGAGGTATGGATGCTTTGGGTCGGCGGCGCCATCGCCGGTATCACCAACGTCATCATGCTCGGTGTGGGCGTTTCCGTTATCGTGAACCGCTGGTTCAGGGTGAACGTCGGTCTGGTTATCGGTATCTGCACCGCCTTCACCGGCTTCGGCG
This sequence comes from Sphaerochaetaceae bacterium, assembly GCA_963612535.1. Taxonomy (GTDB): domain Bacteria; phylum Actinomycetota; class Coriobacteriia; order Coriobacteriales; family Eggerthellaceae; genus Anaerotardibacter. The sequence goes on along the minus strand of CAVDWN010000276.1, from coordinate 2,112 downwards.
GCATGCTCTTCATTCCTATCGGCCAGTCGCTTATCGAAAGTGCAGGTTGGCGCGGTAGCTACATCACGCTGGGTGTTATCTCGCTGGTGGTGATGGTCCTGGGCGTGCTGCTCCTGTTCTCCAACCGTCCTGAAGACCGCGGTCTGCTTCCCTATGGCACTGCGAAGGCGGCGGCCAAGGCGGCCGTCACGCAGGAAGAGGAGATCCATCCGCTGTGCGTTCATCCCAAGGTTGCCCGCAGGTCCATTGTCTTCGTGCTCGTTTTCGCTGCCGGCCTGGTGACGAACACGGTATGCAACATCAACGCCTACTTCGCAACCTACGTGAATTGGTTCAACAGTCAGCCCGATGTAGCTGCGGGCATCATCATGGGCGCGTTCGTGACGGGCGCTGAGCTTACCGCGTTCAACAGCGCCGGCAACGCCATCGGCAAGCTGGGCTTGGGCTTCTTCTCGGACCTCAACCTGAAGGCAACACTGTTCGCGCTGGTGGGATGCGGCGTTTTGGGTCTGCTGTTCATGTGGCAGTTCCCCACTACCGTGCTGTTGCCCATCGGTTCGGTTCTTATGGGTTGCTTCATTGCGGCAGTGCTGGTGGTGTTCCCCATGCTGGTACGTGCCTGCTTTGGCAACGGCGCTTCGTATCCGGTCATCTATGGGTACGTTTCCACCTCGCTCGGCCTTGGCGGCGCCGTCGGAAGCTACTTCTGGGCGGTGATATCCGAGAATCTGGGCGGCTTCGATGCGGTGTTCTCGCTGGCCATCGTGTGCATGATCCTGGTGCTGGTGATGGGGCTGGCCGCATACGGCATGCGCGACAAGCTGCCGCGTGAGCGTTTCACGGAAGCGGATCTGTAAACCTGCAAAGCAAAGGCTTTTTCCGTCGCCGGCGGTAGGGTTCCATTCCCTGCCGCCGGCTTTCTTCTGTTATATCTTCGGAACGGAGCTTGCGCCTTCGGGGCGCATGCTATTGGCAACGGGGCGGTAACAAAATGGTATGAACTCTGAAAACGGGTCCCGAAAGAGCATCGTCGGCTTGGCGGATTATCTGCATATCCCCAGGTGACTGCTCTGTCGTTGGCGATCTCGTCCACGGATCAATATCTAAGTGCCCAACACTCAAGTTTTCTCCACGGTCGGTTGCATTCTTCTTTCAAGGCGCTACTATGTATAACCGTTAGCACTCCAACTGGTTGAGTGCTAAACCAACGAAGGTAACAGGCGCCTCGGGTTCGCGGGGCGAATCGAAATGGTGAAAGGAAGTTCGTTATGAATCTCAAGCCGCTCGGTGATCGTATCGTCGTCAAGCAGGACGAGGCTCAGGAAACCACGGCAGGCGGCCTCTACATCGCTGCCGAGTCGAAGGAAAAGCCCCAGTCCGGCGTTGTTCTGGCTGTTGGCGAAGGCAAGGTCAACAACGAGGGCAAGCACCTTCCCATGCCCGTCAAGGCTGGCGACCATGTTCTCTACGGCAAGTACGGCGGAACCGAGGTAGACGTCGAGGGCGAAAAGGTCCTTATCCTCCGCGCCGACGACATCTATGCCGTTTACGCCGAGTAACCAACTCGGCTAACCCCTGCGCTGCGCAACTCGGGGCAGCGGCAGGGCGCGGCTTCAGGCCGCATACCATTCGGTACCACTTCATTTGAAAGGAATTTCATATGGCTAAGGAAATCAAGTTCGAGGCCGATGCCCGTTCCGGCATGGCCGAGGGCGTAAAGAAGCTCGCAGACGCCGTCAAGGTAACCCTTGGACCCAAGGGCCGCTACGTTGCCCTGGAGCGCTCTTTCGGCGCACCCCTGGTAACCAACGACGGCGTTACCGTTGCCCGCGAGGTTGAGCTCGAGGATCCGGTGGAGAACATGGGTGCTCAGCTGGTTCGCGAAGCAGCCGTTAAGACCAACGACGTTGCCGGCGACGGCACCACCACCGCAACCCTTCTGGCCGACGTCATCGTTTCCGAGGGCCTGCGCAATGTAACCGCCGGCGCCGATGCCCTGGGCATCCGCCGCGGCATCGACAAGGCAACCGATGCGGTTGTTGCTGCCATCAAGGCCGACGCAACCGAGATCTCCACGAAGGACCAGATTGCCAACGTCGGCACCATTTCCGC
>CAVDWN010000275.1:0-2447 GCA_963612535.1 Sphaerochaetaceae bacterium | reverse complement strand
CGGTTTTCCTTGAAGCTCATAACGGCGAAGCCCACCATCTGCGCACAGCAACCCGCAACCGCCGCACCGCCGGCAAGCCCGGTAAGGCTCAAAGCCGCGCAGATGGCCGCAGAGGAGATGGGCAGGGTGAGCGCAATGCCCACCAGGGCGGAAACCAAGATGCCCATGAAGAAGGGCTGCAGCTCGGTTGCCCACATGATAAGCGAGCCAACCGCCGTGGCGCCCGCGCCGATGCCAGGCGCGCAGGCCATGGAAAGCAGGCAGCCCACCAGAATGGTGACCGACGGGGTTACCAGGATGTCGATCTTGGTTTCGCCCGCCACCAGCTTGCCGCACTCGCTGGCAACGATGGCAACCACCAGAACCGCAAGCGGCCCACCGGCACCGCCCAGGCTATTGGCGGCAGAACCCACTGCCACCAGGGAAAACAGCACCAGCGAAGGCGCCTTCAGCGCGAAGCCGATGGAAACGGCCATGGCCGGGCCGGCTGCCGCCTTGGCGAAATCGCCCACCTGCACCAGCACCTCTATGCCGGCCTGCTGGCCGATGGTGGAAAGAATGGTGCCCATGAGCAGCGAGGCGAACAGGCCCTGCGCCATAGCGCCCAGCGCATCGATGAGGTAGCGCTGAACCGAAACCTCGACGTTCTTTCGTTTGGCGAATGCCAAGACAGAGCCCATGGCGGGTGCTCCTTTCCGTGAAGTGGTGGGGGATTGGGGATGCGGCTGGCTGGACAGCGGTTGCGCAGCTACGGCGGTTGCGCGGCTGGCGGTGCGTCAACGGCTCGCCGCGGGAGCCTCTATGCCCGTAGCCTGCCTTCAAGGCCGCAGCTATTACGAATCCGCGCGCTGTGATTCTTCGCCGGCTTCCCTGGCATCGAGCACACCGAACGCGCACTGGTAGCCGCCGGCACCGTAGTTCAGCGCCTTGGAAACGCGGGCGATGGTGGTGGCCGAAGCCCCCGTTGCCTTCTCTATCACCGCATACGAGCTGCCATCGCGCAGCATGCGCGCCACATCAAGGCGTTGGGAGGTGTCCTTGATCTCCCGCACCGTGAACAGGTCTTCCAGAAGGGCGAACACGTCGTTGGGGTCGGTAAGGCCCGCAAGAACCTCAAGCAGGTCGTCTACCTCTCTCGTCCTGATCTCAGCCATATCCACCTTCCATTCCCTGCGGCCGGGTTGTTCGCCGGCTTCTTCTGCCGCCAGCCTTTCCGCCGGCCTTGCTCGCTGCCGTTTGCGGCACAGCCCTTAGGCAACCTGGCAGCCCTTTTCAGCAATCGAGCCGCATCCGGGCATACCCGAAGATGCGGCTCGATTTCAATGTTCGCTAGCCCATAGGGGTTTACTTGATGCGCGTGATCCAGTCCTCGTACTCGGGAACCTTGCCGTAGGCAACATCGAAGTAGCGCTTCTGCAGCTGCTCGGTTACCGGGCCCATGCCGCCGATCTTGCGCTCGTCGACGCTGGCAACGGGCGTGAGCTCTGCGGCGGAACCGGTAAGGAACATCTCGTCGGCGATGTAGAGGTCGGAGCGGGTAAGGGATTCCTCGATTGCGGGGATGTCCATGTCGCAGCACAGCGTGAGGATGGTGTCGCGGGTGATGCCCTCAAGCAGGCCATCGGACAGCGGCGGCGTGGAAACGATGCCGTTGCGAACCACGAACAGGTTCTCGCCCGTGCCCTCGCACACATAGCCCTGCTCGTTGAGCATAACAGCCTCAGCGTAGCCATGGCTCTTGGCCTCGAGCTTTGCCAGGATAGAGTTCATGTAGGAAGCGGAGGACTTAACGGCAGGCGGAATGGCGTTGAAGGAGCGCTGGCGCCAAGAGGAAACGCCCATGGCGATGCCGTTCTTCAGCGCGTCTTCGCCCATGTAGGCGCCCCAAGGCCACACGGCGATGATCACATCGACGGGAGCGCCCGTGGGGTCGACGCCCATCTGGCCGTAGCCGTAGTACACCAGCGGACGGATGTAGCAGGACTTCAGGTTGTTCTTCTTGATGATGTCTACCGTGGCATCGCACAGCTCGTCTACCGTGTAAGGCACGTCGATCATGGCGATCTTCGCGCTGCGGTGCAGGCGCTCCATGTGGTCGCGCAGGCGGAAGATAACGGCTTCGTCGGTTTCCTCGTTGTGGTAGCAGCGGATGCCCTCGAAAACGCCGGAGCCGTAGTGAAGCGCATGGGTAAGGACGTGCGTGGTGGCCTGCTCCCACGGCACAGCTTCGCCGTTCTTCCAGATGTAATCCACAGGTGTCACGTCAGCCATTGCTCTTCCTTTCGGGTTGCTTGCAAGCTCCGACCTGCGATTGCCGAAATGCCTTGGGCACGGGCAATTCGCATGGGGGAAATTTTTCAAGGAGTTATTTTACTCCAATGCGCTGGAGTGGCGCAGTTCGTCACGAAAAGCAAGCAACTGGGCAGCAGCGCCCCGTAAACGGCAGG
>CAVDWN010000274.1:0-2452 GCA_963612535.1 Sphaerochaetaceae bacterium | reverse complement strand
ATCAACCTGCCCGAGATCGTGGCAAGCGCCTAACCCCGCCCAACCAGAACAGACAAGGAGCACAACAACATGTTCGACCTCGTATCCACCTCGATCTTCGGGACCACCGATTCCGCCATGGCAAGCGTTTCCACGCCCGAGTTCCTGATATGCTGCCTAACCTCCATCGTGCTGGGCATGGCCTGCGCCGGCATCTACATGTTCCGGCACAACCACTCCAAGAACTTCGTGGTAACCCTGGCCCTTCTGCCGCTTATCGTGCAGATGGTTATCACCCTGGTGAACGGCAACCTGGGCGCGGGCATCGCCGTTATGGGCGTGTTCAACCTGGTGCGCTTCCGCAGCATCCCCGGATCGGCGAAGGACATCGGAAGCGTGTTCCTGGCGATGGCCATCGGCCTGGCAACGGGCATGGGCTTCATCGGGCTGGCCGTGCTGTTCACCATCATCGTGGCAATCGTGAACATCGTGTACGTATGCACTTCCTTCGGCAAGCCGGCAGAGCCCGGCAAGCGCCTGTGCGTTTCCGTGCCCGAAGACCTGGAGTTCGACGGCATGTTCGACAGCACGCTGGAACGCTACACCGAAAGCCACGAGCTGGTGGAGATCCGCACCACCAACATGGGCAGCCTCTACCAGCTGGAATACGAGATCCGCATGAAGCAGGCCGGCCTGGAAAAGCGCATGATCGACGAGATGCGCACCATGAACGGCAATCTGAAGATCTCGCTCGGGCGCGCGCCCATGGTGAAGGAGGTTCTGTAATGCTGAACCCTAAACTGCCGAGGAAACACCAGCCAACGAGAACGCTGCTGAAGAAGCCGCTGTTTGCGCTGTTCGGCTGCTCTACCGCAGCATTGCTGGCCATGACGGGCTGTTCTGCCAACGCCAGCACCGATGCCAGCCAGAGCACCGAATACGCCAGCTTCGAGGAAGTGGCGGCAGCATTCGATGCATCGGCCCTGGACCTGGACTACTCCAAACGCGACATGGACGCCTCCTACGATGCCGATTCGGCCACCGCCATCACGCTAGCAGGATCCGGAGCAAGCGTTTCCGGTTCGGGCGCCACGGCCGACGGACAGACGGTTACCATCACCGAAGCGGGCACCTATGTGGTGACAGGCCAACTTTCCGATGGGCACATCGTGGTTACCGCCGGCGAGGAAGACAAGGTGCAGATAGTGCTTTCCGGCGCGAGCATCACCAGCTCAGACGGACCGGCCATCCAAATCGATCAGGCCGACAAGTGCTTCATCACCCTGGCATCCGGCACGCAGAACACGCTGGCCGACGGAGCGGCCCACAGCAGCGAAGACACGAATGCCTGCATCTACGCCGCCTGCGACTTAACCGTGAACGGCGAAGGCTCGCTTGCCGTTGCCGGCAACTACCGCCACGGCATATTCTCGAAAGACGACTTGGTGGTATACGGCGGCAACATCACCGTGAGCGCAGTGGAAGACGGCCTGCACGGCAAGGATTCCGTGAAGATCGGCGCTGGCGTGCTTTCCATCACCGCCGGCGGCGACGGCGTGAAGTCCACCAAGGATTCCAAACCCACCAAGGGCTACGTGTATGTTAGCGGCGGCGAGGTTTCCATCGACGCCGAAGACGACGGCATCCAGGGCAAGACCTATGTGGAGCTTGCCGGCGGCACGGTTTCCATCGAAGCGGCCGACGACGCCATCCATTCCGACCTTGAGGGAACCGTGAGCAACGGAACCACCACGGTAAGCTGCGGCGACGATGCGTTCCATTGCGAAACGGCGTTCACCATGAACGACGGGCAGTTCACCGCAAGCACTTGCTACGAAGGCTACGAGGCCGAGGTGGTTACCATCAACGGCGGCCAGACGAACATCACTGCAACCGACGATGCGCTGAACGCATCCACCGCCGATTTGAGTGACAGCGATTCCGATACCAGCCAAACCGGCGAAGCGAACGCCCAGCAAGGAGCCGCGCCCGGGCAGCCGCAAGGCCAAGACGGCGCAGGACAGAACGCAACCGCACCTGATGGCACTCAGGGCACCGACCCCGGCGCAGCCCAGAACAGCACGGGCGCTACCCCACCCGAAAAGCCCAGCGGCGATGCGACGCAAGGAAGCGGCAGCCAAGCAAGCGGCTCTGACCAAAACGCGGCGACCGGAAACACGGCGCAGCCTTCCGGCAACGGCCAGGGCGGCGCCCAACCCGGCGGCGACATGGGCGGCCAGCCCGGCGGCGACGGTCAGTGCAACGCCGGCACTTTGGGCGCCGACTCCAACTGCCTGGTGCAGATCAACGGCGGAACCGTAGTGCTCGATTCGCAGGGCGACGGCATCGATTCCAACGGCAACGTGGAGATCACCGGCGGAACCGTGCTGGTGAACGGGCCTTCCAGCGGCGGCGACGGCGCCTTCGACTACGACGGAAGCGCAACCGTATCCGGCGGAACGGTGCTGATGGC
>CAVDWN010000273.1:0-2456 GCA_963612535.1 Sphaerochaetaceae bacterium | reverse complement strand
ACCAGCCAGGCTTCCTTGCTCTTCGGCACGCGGTTGGGCGGCAGGGGCCACATATGGGCCTCGATTATGTTGCGCTCTTTCGGGGTTAGCCCGTAGTCGCGCTGGGCGTTTTCGGCAGCGATGAGCGGATGGTTCACGGCGTGGCCCTTGTTGCTGGTGGTGTGCCAGTCGTACAGGTAATAGTCGTGAAGCAACGCGCCACGCACCAGCTCCTGCTCGCTCACGTTCAGCCTCAATGCTCCCGCCATCTTCAGGCTGGCCTGAGCCACGCGCACCACGTGCGCCAGGGTGGAAACGCTGCCGTGCTGCACGAATTCGCCCATGCGTTCCAGCTGTCCCTTTTCGCAGAGATCCGTCACGGCGTTGTGAACTTCTATCGCCTCATTCCCATGCTTGGTGGGGGCGTTGTGTGCCGTCATTTCTTCTTCTCCCGGCGCTCGTTCAAGGTGCTGCGCGCCTCTTGGACCAGCTGTGCGGCGCGCGCCGTCTTCTTCGAGGCGAAGCGACGCATGTTCTTCAGCATCGCCTGCTGGTGACCGCTCAGGTTCATCGCGGTTTCACGCAGCTGAGCCATGGCGGCCTGACGGCTGTCGGAAATGTTGGAGGAAATTCCCTCGCGCGTTTCGCGCAGCTGCGCCATGGCGGCTTGCTTGCTGTCGGACAGGTTGGACGAAAGCCCTTCGCGGGTTTCCCGCACGCTGGAAACGATGCCCTCCATGCGGTCGTTCATCTGGCTGTCCAGGCGGTTCAGCGTCTGCAGCAGGTTGGTGATGTCGGTAACGGTGAGCGTGGCATCGATGGTTAGGGCGATGGTGATGGCAATGGCCAGAAGCTCGAACACGAAGCCGGGAACCAGGGCGTTCACGTACGAGATCAGGGGCATAAGCAGGAATACCACCGCCACGCCCGCGGCACCGAACAGCAGGGAAGCGGGCAGGCAGATGCGCCCGTTCAGGTTCAGCGGCATGTTGGTGTAGTCCCACCACACGGTGCCGAACGCCTTTTCCATTCCCCAGGAAATGCTGTACTCCATGATGGCGCTGCCCACCATGCAGATAAGGAACACCTCCCAGATGGGCATAACGCCGAACTGGGCGAACAGCAGCTTGAAGATGGCCAGCGCGCCAACGGCCCCCACGCCGTAGATGGGGCAGATGGGGCCGTAGAGGAACCCGCGGCTTTCCCAATGATGCTGCGTCAGCACGGCCCAGACGCTTTCGAACAGCCAGCCGGCGAAGCCGAATGCGGCAAACCAAACCACATACGCGCAGATCGTTGCTTCTATTGCGGGGCTCCTTTTCTTGGGTGCTTCCTGCCCCGAATGCCGAACAGCGGGGTGGAGGCCTGGTTCACAAGCTCTTCGACAGACCATACGCGGTCGCTTACCCGATGGTCAACCGAAACCGTCAATCCGCATTGGTCCAGCACATGCTTGTCCCATGCGGGCCGGGGAAGCGATCCGGCGGGCACCTTGCTGGCAAGACGCTCCATGGAATCGATGTCGGTGTGCAGGTAGCGGTCGTTGCAGCCTGCTTTGGCGGTGTTGGCGCGATCGGACTCGTAGCCCTTGCGCATCTCGTCATCGAAAAGGTAGGCGTACCAGTTCGCATCGTAGTTCAGCAGCAGCCCGCCATGGCGCAGCACGCGCGCCCATTCCGCGTAGGCGCCTTCGGGGTTGGGAAGGTTCCAGGTAAGGTTGCGCGATACCACCGCGTCGAAAGATCCGCTCTCGAACTCCAGGTTCTCCGCGTCCATGCGCATGAACTGCGCCTTCTGGCCAAGGGCGGCGGCATTTGCCTTTGCCTGCTCCAGCATCGATTCGGTGTAGTCCACCGCAGTGACCTGGTAGCCCAGCTCGGCAAGGATGATGGAAAAGAACCCAGGCCCGCAGCCGATGTCGAGCACCTTCACCTCGCCGCGCGGCTTGCTGCCGAAGGCCTTCTGCAGCTCGGCATCCAGCTCCTTCGCCCAAGCCGCATGCTGGGTTCCGTTCAGCTCGCCCCGATGCTGCTCGGAATAGCTGTGCGAGCGGTTGGTCCAGTACGTTTGGTTGGAATGCCTGTACGCGTGGATATCCTTGTTGGGAGTTGGGGAAGCGGCCACCGGGGTATCCCTGCCTTTCGTGGGGTTCGTGCCGTGGTATTACGATGTATGATATCGTAACACCAACGAAAACAACGGTAGCAACACGGGCTGTTCGGTAAATGCCCAAACGCTAACCCCGAGCCGAAAAGAAAGGCCCTGTATTCGGTGAGAGGCTACATCGCCAAACGCTTGCTTCAGCTGATTCCCATCCTGCTCGGCATCACGTTGCTGTCTTTCGCGCTTATGTACTTCGCGGGCGGCGATGCCGTTACCGCCACCATGGATGCCCAAGGCATCGCCGTTTCGCAGGACGTTGTGGATGCGAAGCGCCATGAGCTGGGGCTGGACCGCCCGTTCCTTGAGCAGTACGG
>CAVDWN010000272.1:0-2475 GCA_963612535.1 Sphaerochaetaceae bacterium | reverse complement strand
GTACCGACGACTGGAACAACCTTACCTGGTACGAGGTGCACAACTCCAATTCAACGTACAACACGAACGGCTGGACGGAATACGACATAAGTACGGGCGCCTCGGTGAAGGTGCTTGCGGCGGCGTATCCAACCGATGTGCCCGCATCGGCTTGGCAGACGGTCGGCTTCCGCAACGCCTATGTGCATAAGGGCACGTTGGCCGTGTTCAAGAACGACTACACCACCGGTGCCGCAATGGCGAACGTGGCCTTCACGGTAACGCAAACGGATACGGGCGCTGCCAACGCGCTTTATCGGAAGAAGGAAACCAACGAGTACACAACCGACACGGCTGTCGTCAAGGAACACGAGGGCGACTACGAGAAGGTTGCCGACAGCAAGGCCGTTACCGACGCAACCGGCGTGTTCTTCCTTTCGCTGGCGGCGCCTTCGGCTTCGGGCGGGGGAAATGCCAGCTACGAGCTCAAAGAGGACAAGAGCACGGTGGTGGGCTACGATGGCCCTGAATCCATCACGTTCAGCATGACCTACGAGAGCGGCATCGCGGACGGGAAGGTGGAAACCACGGGTGGTTCGTCCGAGGTAACGTGGGCTAAAGCGGGCGAAAACTGGTTCATCCTGAACATCTACAACCGATCGGCAGAGTACACTTCCGTTACGGCGAAGAAACAATGGGCAGATGCGGCCACATCCAAGCCGGTAACGGTGCAGCTCTGGCGCAAATACGGCGATACGGACGAGCCCGTTCCCTCGGTGGGCGCGAACGGTAAGTCAGTGCTGGTAGATGTCGATGGCAAGGAATGCTCCAACACAGTGCAGCTGACCAGCGATAATTTCTGGACATTCAGCTGGGGAAGCCTGCCGCTGTTCATCAACAACCAGAAGGTTGTCTACCATCTGCGCGAGACCTGGATCGGCGACCCAACGGATAGCGATTCCGCTGCATACGATACCGCCGCCGACCCCGAAGACGGCTATGCCGACTACGCCGTTACCACCGAAGATGCCCGCTATGTGGCATCGGATGACATGCCGGATGCCGCGAGCCATTCCGGCGATGAGCTGCGCGACCTTTACCCCAAGGAAGATTCTTCATGGACCGAAGACGGCGCTACGGTCTATGCCAACCATGTGCTGCTGATGATCAACAACGCCGATGTGCGCGGCGCCATATCCTTCACGAAGAAGGACCGCGCCGGCCTGGATGGCAAGCCGCTTGCGGGGGCGACGTTCATGCTTTATTCCGACGCCGATTGCACCAAGGAGATACAGCGCGTCACATCTGGCGCCGATGGCGTGGTGACCTTCGATCGGCAGTCCGCCGGTACGTACTACTTCAAGGAGGTTGCCGCTCCGGCTGGCTATTCCTACGACACGGGCAGCGTTTACCGGGCGGTTGTCTCGAACGGCACGCCCGTCATCACCAAGATAGGCGATGCGAGCCAGGCCTCGGTGACTTCTGTTTACAACAAGTTCGGTGCCGGATTGAACGTTAGGAAGATCGGTGCCGGCGACATCGCCTCGGCGGCGGGCGTTTCGGGCGCGGAATTCACGCTTGCCAAGGAGGGCGGCACCGGCGACTGGGCCGAACCGCAGGTGCGAACCACCTCTGCCAACGGCATGCTCAGCTTCACAGGCTTGGACCAGGGCACCTACACGCTGACCGAGACCAAAGCCACCCCTGGCTATGGTGCAGCAAGCGAATCCGCGTCCCTTCGCTTCTTCGTTGAGACCGACGAGGAAGGCGTGACCACCTTCAAGCTTGAAGACGAGGGATCGATAGACCCCGAGGGCGACACCTTCGTTTATTGGGCCAGCGCTTCAAGTGAAACGAGCGTTGCCTACACCCTTACCGTTCGCAACACCGCGCTTTCGAGTTTGCCCACCGCGGGCGGCCCGGGCGTCGTGATATTTACCCTTGCCGGCCTTGCCCTGATGGGCGGCGCGGTTGCGATTTGGCATTTCCGTACGCGCAAGCAGCAGAAGGGGAGTGTTTTTCATGCCTAGGTATTGGGCTGCCGGTTATCCCCATGGCTGCCACGGCAAGAGCGGGGGAAACGGAAACAGCCACTGCTGTTAGCCAATCCCGCGCAGGGCGCGGGCTTTCGATGGATCCCAAAGTGAAAGGAAAGAAGATGGGTTCAATCATGAAGCGGCTGAGCGCAATGTTCATCGCGCTTGCCTTTGCCGTTGTTGGCATGGGCGCAACCGCCGCATACGCAGACGATTATTCGCAGCAACTCACCCTTACGGGCCTTGCCGACGGCGAGACCGTGCAGGTCTATAAGGTTATGAGCTACGGATCCGACTACAATACCTACGAGTACGACACCACGTCCACCGACGGCAAGACGAGCTTCGATTCGTATCTGCAGGCGGCTGCAGATAAGGCGAGCTTGAGCAAGGATAACTACCTTGCAAGCTTGTCGAGCAGCTCCAACCCGACATTGTCGAACTTCCTGGCCACCTACCT
>CAVDWN010000271.1:0-2486 GCA_963612535.1 Sphaerochaetaceae bacterium | reverse complement strand
CCAAAACATAGGAAAAAGTGGCAAACCTAGGCTCAAAAGTGTTGGAAAAGTGGCAAAACAGGCATAAAATCATAAGAAAAAGTGGCATATGTATGGTTTGAACAGGGGGTTCCATGCTTAAGAGAAAAGTTTACGACCGGCTTCTATCATGGAAGAACTCGCCTTCTAAACGTGCACTGCTTGTTACGGGCGCTCGACAGATTGGGAAGACATATATCATTCGAAAGTTCGCTGAAGAGCAGTATGAAAGCGTGGTTGAGCTCAACTTCATACTCGATCCAGATGCGAAGTCTATTTTCGAACGGACTGATTCCGCCAAAGATATCATGCTCAGGCTTTCTTTGGTGTCTCCCGTCCAACTGCTTCCCGGCCGCACCTGTATCTTCCTGGACGAGATACAGGAAGCGCCTGAAGCCCTTACGGCAATCAAGGGCCTTGTTGACCAGGGGGATTACGACTTCATTCTGTCGGGTTCTTTGCTTGGCGTTGAACTGAACAACATCCGCTCGAATCCGGTCGGTTATGCCAGCACGGTTAAGATGTTCCCCTTGGATTTCGAAGAATTCTGCTGGGCGAACGGAGTTGAGCCCAATGTATTTGAATACCTGGCTCAGTGCTTAGCAAGCCAGAGCCAGATAGATTGTTCCGTCAACGAGCGTATGCTTGATTTGTTCAGGAAGTACCTTGTGGTGGGCGGGATGCCCGATGCCGTGCAGACCTATGTGGCTTCCAATAACCTTGCAATGGTGCGTGATGTGCAGGAGTCGGTGCGTGATTGGTATCGCACCGACATCACGAAGTATTGTCCGAAGGAGAACCGCCTGAAAGCCAAAGACGCGTACGACCTGGTGCCGTCTGAGCTCGACAATCCCAACAAGCGCTTTGTATTGAAGAACCTTAACGAGCGGGCGCGGCTGCGGTCTTATGAGGATGCTTTTCTGTGGATATCCGCGGCAAATGTTACTTTGCCTGTTTTCAACGTTGAAGAGCCGGCAAGCCCTTTGCTGGCATCGAAGCAGCGGAACCTTTTCAAGTTGTTCTATTCGGATGTTGGTTTGCTGACGAGCTCGTATTCCCGTAAGACCGCTTTGAGCCTATTGGACGGTACGTCCGAGATCAATCATGGAAGCGCGTATGAAAACGCGGTTGCTCAGGAGCTTGCGGCGCATGGCTTCGATCTGTACTACTTCAATAGCAAGAAATTTGGGGGAATCGATTTCGTAATCGAGGACAGGGATGGGGAAGTGTTCCCCATCGAGGTGAAGTCCGGGAAATCGTACAGGAACCATAGCGCGATCAGCAATGTTCTTGAAGTTGAGAATTTCCATTTGGCAAAGGGATATGTCTTTGGCGCAGATAACATCCAATGCGTAGGGAAGATCCTGTATGCGCCCATTTATTGCGTCAGCTTGTTGGTAAACGAATAAGAAAGCCCGCCAACCGGCGGGCTTTTGCTGTCGAGAAAGGCTGCTCGTTTTGCGCCCCCTGTATCCTATTTTCGCTTGCTGCCTGTTCTTCTACTGGGCATCATTTTTCGGGGTGTCAAAGACGGGAAGCTGCGCGATAAGCTTCTCAGCCTCGGGCCTCAAAGCCGAGGAAAGCGCATAGAACGGGATGTCTTCGATAACGCCGTTAACAGAATGCTCGGCCGCCGACACGCGGATTGCCCTTTGTGGCGTATTTTTCTTAACGTACGCTGCTAAGCTTTTTGCCCTGAGGTTTGTGCCGTATTTGACTTCAACGGGTACAGCGCCTTCGGTTTCCTCGATATCGTCCACCAGGAAGTCGATTTCGGTGCGTGTGGAATCGTTTTGGTAGTAGCTTGTGGCCGCGATGCCTGAAGCGAGCATCTCTTGCAAAGCGAGTTGTTCTCCTAAAGCGCCCTTGAACTCTTTGAACATCCTGTCGCCTTCCAAAACTGCACGCGAGGGGACATTGGCCATAGCGCCCAAAAGCCCGATGTCGTGCAGGAATACTTTGAAGCAGGAATCGTCCTGGTAGCTGGTTAGGGGAATATGGGGCGTGTTTACCCTTTTGACCCGGTGGATAAGGGACGCATCTTCGAGCCACTGAAGGCCATCTTCGAATTCTCTTGCGCGCGCTGATTCCTTGATCCTTCTGAAAACAAACTTCTTGTTTTCTTCCGAAAGGTTTGCGGGAATCGAATTCCAAATGAGACGAAGCCTTTCCGCAAGCAGTTTATCGGCGTATTTCGAAAAGTCCTTTTTATACGATTCCAGCAATTCGTTTTGAATACGACGCACCTCGCCGAAGTTGCGACTTGCAACGAATTCGGAAACTGCTTCTGGCATTCCCCCTACATACATGTACATGCGAACCAATTCAATAAGCTGGTCGTGGAAGGGGGCAAGGGAATCCCAATCGAGCTTCTTGATCAGCTCAACGATTTGGTGCATGCCCAATGCGTCGAGGAATTCAAGGAACGAAAGCGGGTGGAGCTCGAAAAATGAGACTTTGCCAACAGG
>CAVDWN010000270.1:0-2487 GCA_963612535.1 Sphaerochaetaceae bacterium | reverse complement strand
GGCATTACCGGCGCGTAGCCCAAAAGGCCGCCGAAATCCAGCTTGTCGCCAACGCCCTTGCCGATGGCAGGGATCAGGCGAACGGCCGTGGTCTTGTTGTTGATCATGCCGATAGCGCATTCATCGGCGATGATGCCGAAGATAGCTTCCACGCTGGTATCGCCGGGGATGGCGATCATGTCCAGGCCAACAGAGCAGACGCAGGTCATGGCTTCAAGCTTCTGCAGGCACAGCGCGCCGGACTCTGCCGCGCGGATCATGCCGGCATCTTCGGAAACGGGGATGAAGGCGCCCGAAAGGCCGCCTACGCTGGAGCTGGCCATAACGCCGCCCTTCTTCACCGCATCGTTGAGCATGGCAAGTGCTGCCGTGGTGCCGGGGCCGCCGCACTGGCCAACGCCGATTGCCTCCAGGATCTCTGCCACGGAGTCGCCTTCTGCCGGCGTGGGGGCAAGCGAAAGGTCCAAGATGCCCTTCTGCACGCCCAAGCGACGGCTTGCCTCGCGGCTCATGAGCTCGCCGGCACGGGTGATCTTGAACGCGGTTGCCTTGATGGCCTCGGCGATGGAGGTCATATCCGCGTCTTCGGGCATGTTGCGCAGCACGTTGTTCACCACGCCCGGGCCGGAAACGCCCACGTTCACCACGGCATCGGCTTCGCCGGAACCGTGGAAGGCGCCCGCCATGAAGGGGTTGTCCTCAACCGCGTTGCAGAACACCACCAGCTTGCCGGCACCGATGCAGTCGCGATCGGCAGTGAGCTCGGCCGATTTCTTCACCATCTGGGCCATCTTGAAGGCAGCGTCCATGTTGATGCCGGCGCGGGTGGAGCCCACGTTTACCGAGGCGCATACGTTGTCGGTTGCGGCCAGGGCTTCGGGGATGGAGTTCATCAGGTTCTCGTCGGCACGCGATGCGCCCTTGTGCACGAGCGCCGAGAAGCCGCCGACGAAATCGACGCCCACTTCCTTGCCGGCTTTGTCCATCGCGATGGCGATGGGGGAAAGGTCGGTTGCCTGGGTGGCAGCGCAGATCTCTGCGATGGGGGTAACCGAGATTCGCTTGTTGACGATCGGGATGCCGTATTCGCGTTCCAGCTGCTCTGCCGTGGGAACGAGCTTCTCTGCCGCGGTGGTCATGCGGTCGTAGACCTTCTGCGCCATGACGTTGATGTCCTCGTGGGTGCAGCCGCGCAGGTTCAGGCCAAGCGTGATGGTGCGGATATCCAAGTGCTGCTTACTGACCATTGCCAGCGTTTCAGCGATTTCCTCGGGGGTAATCTGCATGCGAAGATGCCTTTCCTCTTGATTTCAAAGATGAGGAAAGTCTATCACTGCGCTGCCCTTTGGGGCCGATCCTTAACCTGCCATATACACGATGAGCATTTGCTGTTAGCGCCTGCAGGGGATTTGCCATCGGGGTGATGGCTTGCTACTATGTTTTTGCACACTGTGTTCATTAATGATCGTCCTGTTGAACTGAGCCTATTTCGGCAGGTGATCGGGGGAGAAGAGGTTTTGGTGGCTGATGCCGCTTCGGAAAAGCAGCACTGCGCTGCTGCGCCCTGCTCTGCAGAGGATCGCCGCATCACGCGCTCCAAGCGCGCTCTGCGCCTGGCGCTTATTTCCCTCATAGAGGAAAAGGGCTTCGACGCCATCACGGTGAACGACCTGTGCTCCGCGGCCGACTTGAACCGCGGCACGTTCTACAACCACTTCCACGACAAAGACCATCTGCTGGCCACCTTCGAAGACGAGGTGATGGCCGACCTGCTGCGCATCCAGTCGCAGATGGACTCGCTGAGCGTGAAGGACGTGTTGGCTACCTGCGTGATGAAGCGCCCTTTGCCGTTCTTGGTTGAGCTGTTCGACTACCTGCGCAAACAGGGAAGCTTCCTGCATGCCGTGCTGGGCCCCGGCGGCGATGCTGCCTTCGGCCAGCGCCTGCGTGATTCTGTGTGCACCCACCTAATACAAAGCGTTCTGCACGAAAAGTATCGGGAAAGCCCCGATTCGTTCGTTGAGTACTACCTTGCCTTCTACGCCTCCGCGTATCTAGGCGTTATAAACCATTGGATCGAAACCGGGATGAAGGAAACCTCCGAGGAAATGGCCCTTATCGCCATGCGCCTTCTGTTCATCAAGCCCGGCGAGCCTATTCGAATGTGAGGAGATTCGAGATGACAACCTCCGCTGATAACTGCGCCCTGCACTTGGGCATCGACGTCGGTTCCACCACGGTGAAAGTGGCGGTGCTCGATGCCGACGATCAGATCATCTACTCGGTATACCGCCGCCATCACGCCGACGTTCGCGCTACGGTGCTCGAAGTGCTGAAAGAGGCATCCGCCCAGTTATCCGATAAGGAAGTCACGGTTGCCATCACTGGTTCCGGCGGCTTGCTGCTTTCGCAGTGGCTGGGGTTGGAGTTCGTCCAAGAGGTTATCGCCTCGAAGACGGCGGTAGAGACGTTCATCCCGAAGACCGA
>CAVDWN010000269.1:0-2493 GCA_963612535.1 Sphaerochaetaceae bacterium | reverse complement strand
ATGCCCACGGTGCCCGAGTTGTGCAGGAACGAGGATGCCTGCGGGGTGATGATGCCCCCGATCCCTAAAGCCAACAGCAAGGTGTTCCAGCCGATGGTAACGCGGTAGCCTTGGCGCATGCGCTTTTCCAGGATGCGGGAAAGCTGGCGAAGCTCTACCAGCGAGCGAAGGTCGTCCGACACCAGCGAGATGTCGGCCGCTTCGCGTGCCACGGCACTGCCGGCGCTCATGGCGATGCTCACGTGCGCGGCTGCCAGCGCGGGCGAATCGTTCACGCCGTCGCCCACCATCACCACGCGGTAGCCTTCGTCTTGCAGTTGCTTCACGATGGTGTGCTTGTCTTCCGGCAGGAGCTCGGCCTTGAACTCGGTGATGCCCGTTTTCGCAGCGATGCGCTTTGCCGAGCGCTCGTTGTCGCCGGTGAGCATGATCACGCGCTTGAAGCCTTCGTTGCGCAGCTCTTGCACGACCTCGGCCACGTTTTCCTTCAGCGGGTCCTCGATGTAGAGTACGCCCCACAGCGTGCCGTCCACCGCAAGGAACAGGGGCGAAGTGCCCATGGCCTTTTCGTGGATGGCCTCGAGCTCGGCCGGCGCGATAGGCACGTTCTCGTCTTCCAGCACGAAGTGCTCGGAGCCGATGACGCAGCGCTTGCCGTCGATGCTCGATGCGATGCCGTGCGCAACCACGTACTCCACTTCGGCGTGGCGCTCGCGGTGCTCCAGGTTCTGCTTCAGCGCCTCGTTCACTACGGCGCGGGCCACCGGATGCGGGAAGTGCTCTTCCAAGCAGGCTGCCAAGCGCAGCACCTCGTCTTCGGGGGTGGCGTTGTAGCTTGCCACTTCGCGCACCGAAGGCGTGGCCTGGGTGAGCGTGCCCGTCTTGTCGAACACGATTACGTCGGCTTCGGCCATATGGCTGAAGTAGCGCGAGCCCTTCACGGTGAAGCCGCGCTTGGCGCTTTCGCTCTGGGCTGCCATAACGGCGATGCTGCCCGAAAGGCGCAGGGCGCAGGAGTAGTCCACCATAAGCGCTGCCGCCGTCTTGGTAAGGTTGCGCGTGGTAAGCGCAACGATGCCCGCCAGCAGGAAGTTCCACGGCACCAGTTTGTCTGCCATAGCCTCGATGTGCTTCTGGTCGGAGCTCTTCAACGCCTCGGACTGCTCTACCATCGAAACGATGGAGCGCAGCTTGCTTTCCTCGGGGTTGCCGGCCACGCGGATGAAGATCTCGCCTTCTTCCACGGCGGTGCCGGCATACACGGTATCGCCCGTTTTACGCACGATTGCCAGCGGTTCGCCGGTGAGCGAGCTTTGGTTCACGCCCGCCTCGCCGCTGATTACCTCGCCGTCTACCGGGATCTGGTTGCCCAGGCGCACCACGATGGTGTCGCCCTTGGCAAGCTCGGCAACCTCTACCTCGCGCTCCACATCGCCTTCCACCAGCGTTGCGGTGCTGGGGATGTCCAGCAAAGAGCGCACCAGGCTGCTCTCGCTGCGGCGTTGGGTGTAGTCTTCCAGGATCTCGCCAACCTTCAGCAGGAAGATGGTGCTTCCCGCCGTTGCGGGCTTGCCCTGGATGAAGCCCATGGCAATGGCCGCGCCGTCGAGCACGGGAACATCCAGGCGCCCATGGCGAAGCGAGTCGAATGCGGCCTTCCAGAACGGGATGGCGCTGGCGAAGGCCCATGCTGCGCGCAGCGGTGCCGGCAAGAACCAGCGGCGCAGGGCGCGGAACACGATCATGTTGGCGATCTGCGTGAACAGGTGGCGCGGACGCGGGGCCAGGGCCAACGAGTTCTCGGGCTGCCAAGCGGCAACCTCTTCATAGGTAAGCTCCTGCAGCTTGGTTACCACGGTTGCGCGCGCCTGCGCCAACCCGGCACGGCTTTCTGCCTCGAAAGAAACAGCAAGTGCGCCGGCTTTTGGGTAGGCGACGCACTTGGTTACGCAGGGAAGCGCAAGGAATGTTTCCTCGAGTGCGATCGCATCATGCTCGGGCACCTTGCCCAGCAGGTTGAACCGGATGCGTCCGGGAACCTCATGTTTGATCGCGAAACGCATCGGGTCTACTTACCCTCTGCGTCCTGAGCCTCGGCCAGCTCCTTGGCGGCCTCTTCTGCCTCTGCCTCTGCCTCTTCCTTGTTGTAGCCGGCTTCTGCTAGGATATCGTCGAACTCGGCCTTTGCCTCGTCGACCAAGGTCTCGGCGCTTTCCTTTGCCTTCAGGCCCTGGGCGATGGTGTACACCGCTGCCTTGTGGGCAGGCTCGCTCTTAAGAGCCTTTACGCCAAGGGTGCCCAACAGGAAGCCTGCGCCTACGAAGATTCCGGGATTCATAACGTCCTCCTTTAGAACGGGTTTGCGTCTGTTCCTATACTAAAGCTTGTCTAGCGTTCTTTTAACACCCAAAGCCTTGGCTAACTCGTTTTTTCTCCATCCGTATGCCCTGGTTAACCCCGCTTTTTCATATGAGCAGATGATCATATTGCCTG
>CAVDWN010000268.1:0-2499 GCA_963612535.1 Sphaerochaetaceae bacterium | reverse complement strand
ACCAGGGTGCCGCAGTTGGCGATCAGGCCAACGTAGGACTGATACTTACCGCGCTTCGTCGGGGGCGTGAACTCGGTAAGGGCAGAGTAACCTGCGGGGAATGCAGCGCCCAGGCCAAGGCCCATGAAGAAGCGGCATCCGGTCAGGAACGTTGCGTCGGGGGAACCAGCAGCTACGAAGCAGAATGCGGTGAAGATAGAACCGCAGATGAGCACTGCCTTCTTACGGCCGATGCCGTCGGAAAGGGCGCCCGCCATAAGGCCACCGATAAGGTAGCCGATCATGGTGATGGAGTTGAACAGCGCGAACTGCTCCAGCGTCATCCACTGGTTGCCAGCTGCGTCGTAGGTGTTCTGCAGGATGTTGCCGATCGGGCCACCAACAGCCATGTCAACGGAGTCGCAGAACGTGATGCCGGCGAGCAGCCACAAGATCTTCTTGTGGAAGCCAGAGATCGGCAGGCGGTCCAAACGAGCTGCGATGCCATGGTAAGAAGAGTTCAAAGCATCAGAAGCCATTGAAACCTTCCTTTCGCATCGAGGGCTTTCGCCCTGGGGGATAATGCGCCTCGGAAGTCAAAACAGGGGTTACCGGATAACCGGTGAATTGGCTTGGGGAGGCCTTTGCACTCGGGGTGAGTGCGTTTCGGAGCGGGGAGCTACCGAACGGACAATTCGCGCCGGCCCTGTTTGACGTTGGGGAACATGGGCTCGCACAAAATGACCAATAGATATTATTTGATTCACGCGAATCGAAGTCAATGAATTTAAACCACAAGTGTGGGAGAACCTATCGAGATTCCCAAATGAAATAATAGGTTCACGCTATGGAACCATTCAACGCACAATAACTTGTTCTAATCAAGCTTGAACTTGTTATTGTTTTCGTAGCGGCTTATTTACCCTATTTATCATTCGAATTATGTACGTCCTGCGAAGAGATTCGAAAGAATGAACAGGTTCGGTCCTTCCGTTCGAAATAGTTGAACTTATTCATTGAATACTAGAATTCGTTATAGAACTATTCATTCTGCAAATGAACGTGTTGCACCTAATCTGGGGGTTGACTGCTACAAGCCAGTATGCATTCACTTGAGACTACTTGTGGGTGTTCGCCAGCATCCTCAAAGTCAGGTTTGCGCAGTCTTCGGCCGCCTTCTTCTCGAACGTCGGGTAGTCCACTTCGGCAGACCCGTCTGCCTTGTCGGAGATTGCGCGGATGATGAGGTAGGGCACCTTGTTCAAGAAGCAGGTCTGGGCGATTGCTGCTCCTTCCATCTCACAGCAGCTTGCGCCGAACAGGGCAGTTATCCGCTGCTTGTCCTCTTCGCTGCGAACAAAGCGGTCGCCCGAGGCCACACGTCCATGGTGGGCGTGTACGCCGAGTTCCGCCGCAGCGGCTTCGGCTGCAGCGCTTAGGCTGCTGGTTGCCGGGAACACCGCCGACTCGAAGCCGGGCGTTTGCCCGGCGGCATACCCGAGGTTCTGCACATCCATTATGTGGTTCACCGAATCGGTTGCTATCACGATGTCGCCGATGTCGATGCTGGCATCAAGCGATCCCGCAATGCCGGTGTTCACGATTTGCGATACATCGAACTTATCTACAAGCAGTTGGGCGCAGATGGCGGCGTTCACCATGCCGATGCCGCAACGGACCACCACGCAATCGCGTCCTTCCAACGTGCCGGTGTTGAATGTCATCCCGGCATGTTCCGCTTGTTGAACGGGGCCGCTTTCGCTCATGCTCTTCAAAAGCAGCTCTATCTCAACATCCATTGCGCCGATGATCCCAATCGGGCGATTGCTGGGGTTCGTCATTATCGATTCCTTTCGGTTCGAATCTTCATATGCATCGGGGTCGCTGGCCCAATCGATGTCGGCCGCGTTTGCGATGCTTTGCTTTGTGGGCCAACTAGTAGGTTGCCGATGCGTATTTCAGTTAGTGCTCGGCATGCCATGCGAGGCTGCGTGCCACACTTTATTTAAGTAGCGCCGGATAGTGGGTGTGCTCGTGGTCAAGCTTCTGAAGGGTGTTTTCCAGGTAGCGCTTCGCCCACCATTTCGCCTGCATCAGGTCGGAATCGTGGTAGTTGCCGCATTCCTCAGGCTTAGCGCCGGGAATCTCTCCCTCGAAATCTGCGCAGAACTCAAACAGGCGGCTTACCAGAGGGGCTACGTCTTCAGGCTCGCACTCGCCGAATACCACCAGGTAGAAGCCGGTTCTGCATCCCATGGGGCCGAAATAGATAACCCGATCTTTCCATTCCTCATCGTTTCTCAGGAAAGTTGCCCCTAGGTGCTCAAGGGCGTGGACGGCAGCGGTATCCATTACTGGTTCGCGGTTTGGCGTCGTCATGCGAAGGTCGAAGGTGGTGGTTACGCATCCCGAAGCCGCGTCTTCGTCGCGACGAGAAGTGTAGATGCCGGGCTCCAGTGCGTTGTGGTCTACCGAAAAGCTTGCAATACGTTCCATGGGTCTCCTATCCGTTGGATATCA
>CAVDWN010000267.1:0-2501 GCA_963612535.1 Sphaerochaetaceae bacterium | reverse complement strand
AAAGGCCGCGCCAAAAGGCACGGCCTAGGATTCGCGGCTGAGCTGCACAGCGAACTGCGCAACCTGCATACGTTATTTTGTCGAACCATCCGTCGAGGGAGCCTTGCTAAGGAAGAACTCACAGAAGCGGCACACGTCCTTCACGCTCTGCTCGCGGTCGATGTCGCAGCGCAGCAGCAAGTCGAGGTTCGAGGTAACCACATGCGTCGGGCGATCGCACAGCGCGAAGTGGCAATCGGCCGGGCACGGCTCGCCCGGCGTGTTGTGCGGGCAGCGCGACTGCATCTCTTCGTCGCAACCGCGCTGTTCCCAACAATGCATTCCCAGCACTCCCCTTAAGAAGCAGGGACGACGCGGGTAACGCCGGGGACGCGGTCTTTCAGCACGCGCTCGACGCCATGGGCCAGCGTCATCTGGGACATGGGGCAACCCTTGCAAGCGCCCTGAAGCTCAACGGTGACCACGCCTTCTTCGTCGACATCTACCAGCTGCACGTCGCCGCCGTCTGCCTGAAGCGAAGGACGGATAAGCTCGAGCACTGCAGCCACATCGGACTTTTCTACCATCAGGTTCTCCTAACGTCTTCGGGCCACAGCCAAGGGCCCGATCTGCTTTATTCCTGGGTCATTCTATCATGCACGAACCGGCCGATTCTCTCGAAATCGGCCACGAGCGCCTGCATGCGCGAAGGATCGTGCAACGCCGCTGCCGGATGGTACACCGGCGCCACCAGGAAGCGCCCGGTTTGCCGCACGGTGCCGCGCAGATGGCTTACCCCGGTATCGGTTTTCAGGATGAACTGGGTGGCGAAGTTCCCCATGGTGATGAGCAGCCAGGGGCTCACCGTCTGCACCTGCGTGCGCAGAAACGGCGCGCAGGCCTCTATCTCGGAAAAGGCGGGGTTGCGGTTGGAGGGCGGGCGGCACTTCAGCACGTTGGCGATGTACACCTCGCTGCGGCGCAGGTGGGCATGCCATAGAAGCTCGTCGAGCAGCTTGCCGGCAGGCCCCACGAACGGCCTTCCCTGCAGGTCCTCGTACTTGCCCGGAGCCTCGCCTATCAGCATGATGCCGGCATGCGGGTCCCCTTCGCCGAACACGGTGTTGTGCCGGCCCTCGCACAGGCAGCACGACCGGCAGGTGCGCACCTGCTGCTCCAGCTCATTGAGGGGAACCGCTTCGACCTTCATGGCAGCCTACTTGTAGAAGCGCGGCATGCGGTGCGAGAAGCCGATGGTGACCTCGTGTTCGATGGTGGCGGCGCGCTTGGCCATGGTGGTGATGGAGCAATCCACCGTGGGGTGCACGCCCGCGATAAGCACCTCGTCGCCGATATGCGGGTCGAGCATGGGGGCGTTCACGCGCGAGCGCAGGTCTACCTCGAACATGCACTGGTCCATGCAGATGTTGCCCACCTGACGCACCGCGCGGTCCTTGTAGGCGAAGTCGATCTTGCCCGAGCACAGGCGGATAAGGCCATCGGCATAGCCCAGCGGAACCGTGCAGATCTTCACGCTGCCGGGACTGCGGTAGTTCATGCCATAGCTCACGCCCTCGCTCATGGGCGGGGTGATGACGTTCGTGATGCGCGCATGCACGCTCATAGCCGGGCGCAGGTCAACCAGCTTATGGGTGTCGGGGGCAGCCTGGTAGCCGTACATGGAAATGCCCAGGCGCACCATGTCGAAGTGGGTCTTCGGGAAGCGGTACGTTGCCGCGGAGTTGTCGCAATGCACGATGCCGGGGTTGATGCCCGCCGCCTCGATGGCGCGCATGGCCTCGACGAAGCGCTTGATCTGTATCTGGAAGTCGAGCGTTTCGATGGAGTCCGCGGTGGCGAAATGCGTGAAGCAGCCCTCCAACTTCAGGGCGCGGTGGAAGCTCACCTGGTGCAGGAACTCCACCACCTGGTCGTGGCGGACGCCGATGCGGTTCATGCCGGAATTGATGGCCAAGTGGTACGGGGCCTCCATCCCATGGGCGTCGGCGCACTCGGCATAGGCGATGGCGAACTCCGGCGTATAGATAGCGGGCATGATGTTGTAGAACAGCAGCAGCGGCACCGCTTCGGCAGGGGGCTCGCCCAGCATCATAAGGGGCTCGCACATGCCGGCTTTGCGCAGCTCGATGCCCTCGTTCACCGTGGCAACGCCCAGGTAGCTTGCGCCGGCGCTGGTGGCGGCCTTGGCAACCTCGTAGGCACCATGGCCGTACGCATCGGCCTTCACCACGGCAAGAAGACGGCACCCGCTCTCGAGCTGCTTCTTGGTCTGCATCACGTTGTACTGGATGGCGCTTCGGTCTACCTCGATCCACGACCAGCGGCGGTTGCGCTCATCGATGGCCTGCACTTCCTCTTCCGTAAAGGCGGCCTTCGAAGCTTCATGCTCCTCGATGGAGCGCGAGTACTGGTAGTTGGCGGTGGAATCCTTATGCTTGCCGGCAAAGCCGGTAAAGCCGTTGGGTAGGTCTTGCACGAAGTGCCCTTCTTTCATCGATTGG
>CAVDWN010000266.1:0-2507 GCA_963612535.1 Sphaerochaetaceae bacterium | reverse complement strand
GCCTTCTTCAGCTTGGAAATGAGCTCCAACGAGATTACCCAGCGCCTGCTTGCGGCCGAGGCGGGGTTGGCGCTCTCGCGCATGCGCAACGGCATGCTTTCAGAAAGCGACTGGGGGCAGCTTATCCAGGCTTCCAGCGAGCTTTCCAACTGCGAGCTGTACGTCGATGACTCCGCGGGCCTTTCCATCGTCGAGCTGCGCACCAAGGCGCGCAGGATGATGCGCAACAAGAAGAACGGCCTGATCATCGTTGACTACTTGCAGCTTATGCAGCCGGTGATCCCCCATCCGAACAACCGCGCAGTGGAAGTGGCCGAGATCTCCCGCGGTTTGAAGGTGCTGGCCAAGGAGCTGGAAGTGCCCATCATCGCGCTTTCCCAGCTTTCCCGTGGCGTTGAATCGCGCACCGACAAGCGCCCTATGCTTTCCGACCTGCGCGAATCCGGTTCTATCGAGCAGGACGCCGACATCGTCATGTTCATCGACCGAAGCACCAGCGAAGCAGAAGCGGAATCGGACAGCCGCCCGGATTGGGGCGTTGCCGAGCTCATCGTTGCCAAGAACCGTTCGGGCCCCACGCGCGACATCAAGCTCACCTTCATTCCGGAGTTCACCAAGTTCACCAACCACTTCGACGATTCCGGCTACTGATCCTTGCCATCTGCAAAGGGGTGCCATGCGCAGCGTAACCTTCATACATGCAGCGGACCTGCATCTTGGCGCCCCTTTCAAAGGGTTGCGGGCAGTGTCTGCGCAATGGGCCGACACCATGCTTGCCGCAATCCCCGCTGCGTTCAATCGCATCATCGACGTTGCCATAGACCATCAGGTCGATTTCATGGTGATAGCCGGCGATGTGTTCGACGACACGCGCCCCTCTTATGCGGATTTCTCGCTTTTCGTTTCCGGTATGGAGCGCTTGAACGAGGCCGGCATACCCGTTTACTTCATCAACGGCAACCACGACCCCTACACCTCTTGGAACAACGACTTCGCCATGCTTCCCTCGAACACCCATTTGCTGGGTGTGGACGGGCCGGGGTTTGCCTGCTTCGAGCGCGATGGTCAGCCGCTGGCCCTTATTGGCGGCAGGAGCTATTTCAACCAGGCGTGGCCGGCGGGTGTGGACGTTTCCGACGGTATTTCACGTGAAACAGCCACTTCCCACCTGGGGAAACAGGCTCCGTTCATGATTGGGGTGCTGCACACCGGCCTGGACATAGACCCAACCCGATCGCCTGCGCGCCCTGCCAGCTTGCTGGCCCGCGATGTCGATTACTGGGCTTGCGGGCATATACATCAGGGGCGCCTGCTTCCCTCCGAGGAATGCCCCGTAATTGCCTTCGCCGGAAGCCCGCAGGGGCGCGGCACTTGGGAAACCGGCCGCCATGGCATTCTGGAAGTGACCCTTGAAGAGGGCGCACCGAACAAGGCGCGCTTCATCTCTACCGCGCAGGTGGAGTGGCAGCGTTTGTGGGTAGATGTGTCTAGCTGCCGTACCGTTGCCGATGTTCAGCGGGAAGTGGTGTCTGCCCAGTTTGCTGCCAATGCCGATTCGGCTTGCCAGCGCATGGTGTTCCGCATCATCCTTCAGGGGCGCACGCCCTTGTATTCATCGTTTACGCCCAGGGTCCTTGAAGACTTGCGCACGGCGATAAACGATTCGTACCCGTTCTTCTTCATCGATGCTATCGCCAACGAGGCTTCGGCTCAGCGGGACAAGGAGGCCCTTCGCAGCGAGGGGCTGTTCCCTGCGGCGTTCCTTGGCGCAGTTTCGTCGTTCGCGGCCGATGCCAGCCGATCGGTCTCTT
Organism: Sphaerochaetaceae bacterium; assembly: GCA_963612535.1. Lineage (GTDB taxonomy): Bacteria > Actinomycetota > Coriobacteriia > Coriobacteriales > Eggerthellaceae > Anaerotardibacter. The sequence continues at coordinate 696 of CAVDWN010000266.1, read as the reverse complement.
CGGTCGAGTCCGAGTTCACTGCCCGTGGCCTGGCTGTTCCCAAGGGGCTTGCCTCTGCGCTGGGATCAGCCAGCAGCGAAGCGGAAGAGCTGGTGCTCGACTTGCTGTGCGAGGAGGCTTCCCGGTGAGCAAGAAGAAGCCCCAAAACAAGAAGCGCCTGCTGGATTTGCCGCAGATCGAACCGCAGCGTACGTACCTCGAATACCTGAAGATGACCAGCTTCGGCAAGTTCGCCAACAAGGTGGTGGGCCCGTTCGGGCCAGGAATGAACGTGGTGTACGGCGAAAACGAAGCCGGCAAGACCACGGCGAGCGAGTTCATCAAGGCCGTTCTGTTCGGTTGGCCAGCTGCCCGCGGGCAGGCAAACCCCTACCGGCCCGAAGGGGCCGAACGGGTGGGAAGCCTTTTCTTCCGCAGGGGCGATGAGGTTTTCGAGGTGAAGCGTTCCAAAGAGGCACAGATCCCCGAGGGTTTGCTGGGCGATATAGACCGGGAAACGTACCAAACGCTGTTTTCCCTTACCAGCGATGAATTGCTGGGGCTCGATGGGCACAGCAACCTTACTGCGCGGCTGCTTACCGCCGGAGCCGGCACGCCTTCTTCCCCGGCTCATGCGTTGCTCGAGGTTGAGCGACGGATAAAAGAGGCGCTTTCCCGCTCTTCGCAGTTCCCCGATTCCATCCCCAACCTCACGGC
>CAVDWN010000265.1:0-2509 GCA_963612535.1 Sphaerochaetaceae bacterium | reverse complement strand
TCGCCGGCACCGGCCAGCTCTCCGAGATGTACTCCATCGACTTCCCCGAGGACGTGGTGATCATCGGCCACTCCGGTTCGGGCGATGCCGACATCTCCACCGCCAAGAAGCCCACGCTGAAGGTTGTTCCCGTGTTCCACGGCAAGACCGGCGGCGGCTACCTTACCCAGTTCTACCCGGGCCTGGGCACGGTTACCTACCTGGGCATCACGCAGGACGGCGACGGCAACTTCAAGTTCGTGGTTGCTGAGGGCGAAAACGTCGAAGGCCCCATCTTCACCTTCGGCGACACCAACATGCGCATGAAGTTCAGCATCGGCGCCCGCGAGTTCATGAACCGCTGGAACGAAACCGGCCCCACGCACCACATGGCAGCCGCGCTGGGCAGCCACACCGACACCATCCTGAAGGTTGCCAAGATCCTGAACGTGCCGGTAGACATCGTTTGCCGCTAACGCTTCAAGAAGAGCAAACGCGCCTACGCAAAGGGGGAGCCGCACACCGTGCTGGCTCCCCCTTTCTTATTGCCTTGTTCGCCGGAAGGATTGCCCGAAGGCCCACTGCGCAAAAGCGAAGCCGAATCTAGGCAGACCGCCCAATAGGAGTAAACGGACCTGCTAAGAGGAAACGCGAGCCGGCGCCACCCGTGCCCTGCCGTTCCCTATTCCCTGTCTATCTCCTTGAGTTGCCTCACCAGATCGGCGCGTTTCTGATCGCGCTCCTGGCGCACTTCGCGCATCAGCTCTACCCGACGCTGCTTGCGCTCTTCCTTGGCCTGCTCCACCAAATCGTGGCGCTTGTGCTGCTTTTCCAAACGCGCCCGCGCCTTGGCCAGTTTGCGCTGGCGACGCGAGCTTTCGCCGGGCTCCGACGCATCGGCAAGTTGCGCATACGCCATGTGGTCGCCCACGATATCACCCATATGGCGTGGATCGTGCGCCACCTCGCGCGCGGTTTCCACCGGATGAACGTCGGCAACGCGGTACGTAAGCTGCGCCAGCAAAGGCATGGCCAACACCGTTATGGCACCGGCAGCCACCAGCACCGAAGCCGTTTCGTCGGACATAGCGCCCGCCGTGGTGGCCACCGAGGTAACCGCCACGATAAGGGGCAGCGCGGTAGTGCAGTACAGCGCCACGCTAACCCGGTTGTGCGAAGACATGGTGCGGGTTTCCCTATCGACGGAAAGCGATACGAATATCGGCACCGCGCGGATAAGCAGCAGGGCAACGATGAAGCCCACCAAGAGCAACGGCTTGTCGAACACCGCCATAAGATCGATCTTCGCACCGGACACCACGAAGAACAGCGGCACGAAGAACCCGAAGGCGGCGCCATCGAGCTTATACTCCAGATCGTGGTTGCCCGAAGGTATCACGTAGCGCAGCACGAAGCCTGCGGCGAACGCGCCCAGCACCGCATCCAACTGGAATGCCGTCGAAAGGGCAACAAGTACCACCAGCAGAAGCACAGTTACACGCATAGTGGTTTGCGAGGTGGTATTGCCATTCAGGGAAAGGAAGCTGTACACGCGGCTACCGGCCTTCCGCGCCTTGGTGGGGATCACCGCGGCAAGCACCGCGATTGCCGCAAACGCAAGCAGAACCGCTATGGTCTTCCATTCGGCGCGCGTGGAGAGCAGCAGCGCCATGGCAATGATGGGGCCAAGCTCGCCCCACGTTCCATAGGCAAGCACCGAATCGCCCACCTTGGTGCCTATGAGGTTGCGCTCCTTCAAGATGGGCATCAGCGTACCCAACGCCGTAGTGCCCAGGGCAATGGCAACGGCAACGCCGCCCATATCGGTTGGAGCATGGGCGGGAACCGCCAGCGAGACAGCCTCAACCGCGGCAAAGCCCAAAGCCAGGCACACCAGCCAGGTAACGAACCCACGTTTTCCCTGATGGCCGGTGACGTTCTTCGGGTCTATCTCGAAGCCGGCCAGCAGGAACAGAAAGGCCAGGCCAAGCTCTGAAAGCAGGCTGATGGAATCGGAAAGGTCGATTACGCCGGCCATGTTCGGTCCCAGCAGCGCTCCGGCAATAAGCAGGAACACCGTTTCGGGGATGGGCTTTTTCGGGATGGACTGCGCAATAATGGGGCACAGCGCCGCCACCAGCACAATAACGGCAAGCGATATGAGCTCTTCGGTCATACAGGGGTCTTCCACGCGGGGATCGGGTTTGCCCCATTATGCCCTAGCCTTTCGCTGCCCAGCGAAGCAACAAGGCGGAATTCACGATAACGATCACGCTACCGCAGTTGTGAACCAGCGCCCCGCTAACCGGATCCAGCACGGCGATGAATGCCAAGACGATTGCCACGAAATTCAGCGTCATAGCGAAGGTGAGGTTGGCCTTGATAACGCGCATGGTGTGGCGCGACAGCGACAGCAGATGGGAGACGGGCTGCTAAGCGCGTGTGCCGGATATCTCGATGGCGCCCATCCTGGTTACGGCCGTGCCGCTGATGGAGTCGCCTTCGTGCCTTCCCTCGAACGTGAACGGCA
>CAVDWN010000264.1:0-2512 GCA_963612535.1 Sphaerochaetaceae bacterium | reverse complement strand
GCAATAGAGTAAACGGGCGATGCCTGGTAGCCGCCAAGCAACAACAGCAAGACGACAAACACAGCAAGCTGAACCGCAAACAGCGCAAAAGCCGCAACCCGACCCGTAGCATCCGCCAACGCACCTTGTCGGCCCAGCCACAGCAAGGAAACCAGCACAAGGACTAGGGAAAATGCGATGTACGCAGCAAGCATCATGGCCGCGCCGCCCGATGTTTTACAGCCGCCTCCAGGCAGCCCAGTCTATCCAGGGCCCGTTCCCTTTCCCCATCTGAATTCAGGCACTCACCCACCTGCAACTGATTCTTAAGGTCGTGTCGAAGCTTTGCCAGTCGCTCGGTTTCGCTGATAAATCCCTCCGCCTGCCTAAAAGCCTGCTCGCTCTGCTCTCTCAGATTTCGGACGCGAGCTTCTTTCAGCTCGGTGCCCTGCCGGTGACGGACGGCAAAACAGAAGAACGCATACCCCGCCAAAACCATCACGGCCAGAAATGCCGTGAAGAGCATGAAAGACTCATCCTCCTTGACTATCTCGCGCTCTGCAAAAGAAACAACCAGTATCAAGCAGAGCTGGGCTGTTGGCGGCAGAATTGCCTTCACCCCGCCCCATTCGCCGTCCCCGGAAAACAGCCTGCCCATAAGCTCATTGACAAGCAACAGGAGAATAGCGACAACGACGGAGTGGAGCACCAGGTAGAAGAAATATACTTCCAAGCGCTCATTAACGAATGTAGAGATGTCGTCGATGCTGAAACCCATCGAGAGGAAAATGGCGGCAAGGGGGAATTCGGAAACGAACGCTGCAGCGATGCAGCACGAGATAGTCACAAGCCTCTGCATGGGCTTTACACCAGAGAACGCCCAGTACATCCACACCGTCACGATAAAAGAGCCGAGCGACCATGCGGCCTTTATCCGCGGGTCAACCGGATAGGAGTTGAGATAGCCGGTAATGATACAGGGGAAGAATGCCGTAGCCCAGATAATGGCCAAATGACGCAAGCGGAGCATTTTCACCAAGGCGAACGTCAGTATAGCCTGACCAGAGAAGGCTAAGCATGCATTCAAGATCCATTCGAAAGACATAGGCTACCGCGCCCCCGCCAGGCGGGCCATAAGCTTTTCCTTGACGGCCTTTCGATAGGTTCGGCTAACGGGAATGAAGGATCCATCAGCCATTATCAGATCGTTTGCTCGAAGAGAAAAGGCATGATCGAGGTTAACGATGAAACTCTTATGCGTATGCACAAAAGCGCGAGGGAGCCGAGCGCAAATGCTGCAGAGCGGCTCACTCGTTGAGAGCTTGCCCGTTTCAGTGAAAACGGTTACTTGATGGCCGCGGCTTTCGATCCACTTCACCTTCGGGCAGGGGATACGGACCACTTCCGCGCCGCACGAAAGGGTAAGCACGGATTCTTCCGCCTGCTCTAAACCGGCAATCGCCCGTTCCAAGGCGGTATCCAACTCAGACGCTTTTATGGGCTTCGCCAGCATGTAGCGGTGCTCAGTTCGATACGCCTCGGGCACCAGCTCGAGATAGGCTGTTGCGTAGATAACCTGCGCATTCCTCAGAATGTCGCTTTGTAAAACCATGTCGGCACCATGGGGAAGCCCCTTGCCCAAATCCATGTCCATCATAACGATGTCCGGAGATCTCGAAGCTGAATCGTTGGCAGCAGCAAGCCGCTCCTGGAGCTCCTGCAGGCCAACTATAGGCACCACAGCCAAGCAATCGGCATACTTCGACCGAGCAAGCATGGCTGCAATACCGGCAAGCTGCATGGGGTCATCATCGATCAGCCATATTGTATAAGCAGCCAATAGAGCTCCTTCGTTTGTCCGTTGGCGTAAGGGATATACCCTTATTGACGTGGGCTTATCAGTTTACCTGGTAGGGCAATAAGGGGAACTTGAAAGACGGTTAGTGGGGCTGAGCCGACGCAACCGGATGCTTGGACAATGTCCCAGAAGGATGGATAAAAAGCTATGAAGCCACTAACGCTTCTTCGATAAGAGCGATCGCTCTATGGGCCAAATACAGCGGGATGTTCAGCACGCCCTCGTTGAGCGTTAGATTCCGCAAAGAGAAACGAACCCTAAGGGGCGTTGTTTCGGCATGCCGTTCGGCAAAATAACGCAAGCTTGCCGAATGAACCACTTCGCCCGACTTCACTTCGACAGGAACGAGGGTATTGCCCACCTGAATCAAGAAATCAACCTCATGCTTCGGCTTCTGGTTCGTCCAATAGCGCGGGGCAACATCAAGCTGAGGCAAAAGCGCCTGAAGCACGTAGTTCTCGGCAAAGGCGCCCTTGAACTCCCTGAACAATCCGGCGCTTTCAGAGAAAGCGGAAGCATCTAAGCGAGAAAGACGCCTTAACAGGCCAACATCGAAGCAATACGCCTTGAATGCGGAAGGAGAATCGTAGGCCGAAAGGGGAATTCCCTTCCCGTCGTTCAAAACAACCTTTTCCAGCAACCCGGCCTCAGTCAGCCACTCGACCGCATCTTCGT
>CAVDWN010000263.1:0-2512 GCA_963612535.1 Sphaerochaetaceae bacterium | reverse complement strand
CTGGTTATCAAATAACCTGCCGCACAATAAGCTGCAACTACTGCAAGGCCGTCCCATCGGGGCGGCCTTCGTTTGCCTGGGCGGAAGTGCGGCGTGCTGTACGTTTACTGCCGTGGTCGTTTTGCCTTGGATTGTTATGCGGCAGCGAGGTTAGGTGTTTCTAGCGGTTTGGTCGGGGGGGGGTCTCGCAGTCTTCTTTATGGCTTTTGTTCCAGGAGCTTAGAGCCTGATACAGGGAGCGAAGCGAATATCTGCGTTCCTGCTGCGCTGTTATCCCATCAATCGCCAGTTGCAACAGCGTATCGCATCTTGGGGCAACGGCTAGCTTTCTAGGCTCTTCTTTTGTTTTGATCAGGTAGGGAGAACTGTTTACCCTTTTGAACAGGGAAAAGGGTGGTTCTCCCGTCAACAGAAGATACAAGATGCTGCAAAGGGCGTACGTGTCGATTGTCTCTGAGTAGCGCTTGGCCTCTATTCCCTCGATATCCCTGGTCAGCATTTCTGGCGCGGCATATTCAGCGGTGCCGAAACGCCAAATTCCGTGCTTGATGGTGGAAGAGGGCGCAGTGCCTATACGGTACGTCGCGCTTCCCATGTCTACTAAGCGAAGATCAAAAACCTCCTGGTCAACCTGTTCGTATAGCGGGTGTTCATCGGTTTTGATGAGGATGTTGCGCGGGGAAAGATCGCGGTGCACAAATGTTCCGTCAAGGCATTGCACGTTAAGGAGTATCTTTGTTGCCGTTTGGATGATGTTTGCTGCGACGGAAGGGCTTACCCCGGTTCCTTCGTCATTAAGGGGAAGCTCATCTAGTGCCTCGGTAAGTGAGGTTCCGTTGATGTACTCAAGTACAATTACCGGAAACCCGCCCGAGTAACCTATTCCATATACGCGGGGGAACCCCTTAACATTCGATACCGCTAGTGCGCTTCGGTATTCCTCTAGCAGCATGATCCTTTGGGCTTCTTCTAGGTACCTTTTAACAAGACCTCCGTCGACGTTGCGGTCGTTCGCGAAAAGCGGCGATTTCAAGGCATATATCTTGCTTTCAGCGCTAAACCCTTCCTGTAAGCAGCAATTCCTTTCTGCTCCGGTTAGAAGGAATGTCCCAAATTTGCGCTGCAGATCTTCGGTGGTTAGGCCGGGGTCTACGAACGCAGGGGTAAAGCGTTCGAGCGTGATAACTCGAACGCCGGTTTTGCAGGAAACCGGTTTGCCAAAAAGTACGCTGGCTTGCTTCACCTGTTTTCCTTTCGTTGCGGCTGCATTTTGCAATGCTTGCGGCAAGCTAATCAGGCTTTGACGCAAGCAATAGCGTGGTTCCAATGAGCGTGCTGCTAACTTGCAGAAGCAGTACGGTTTGGTGCTGGGTTTGCATCGGGCTCGTTAGTGGTCAGCGTGTTGGTTTCTCCTTCGGCCAGCCGAAGAATCAGAAACTGGGTTGTGGCACCAAGGCGCAGAGTGTCACCGGCCCCGATCCTTATTGGTGCAGCGGGATTGGCGTTCCCGTTGTTGCTTTCAGCCCCGATGTCGGTAGTGCTTCCATCGGCTCCGGAAACCAATTGGCTGCCGTTGGTGGAGCCAAGGTCTTGGGCGAACCAGGCACCATCGCGGGTGAATATCCTTAGATGGATGCGAGAAACGTCCATTGCCACATCATTGATACCGGTTTTTCCGGTAGCAAGAAGGCCAATAAAAGAGCCCTCCTCTTCTGTGGAAAGTGGGTACACAGAAGAGCAAACGGTGCCGTTGTCTATGCGAATAACGCCAAGGCGTACCGGGCTATCTGTCTGTCCTGCAATAAGCTCTTGCTCGGTCAGTTGCGGTTTGAGGGTGGTGAAGGTGAAGGCTAGCTTTTGCTCCATGAACTCCCGTGCGGTTTTGACAGCGGCGCTTGGATTAGCCAGGCAGCCGCAGATAAGAAACAACATTACTAGTAAAACGGCCTTGTCGCTTAGGGTGGGAAAGGATGCTGCATTGATTCGGTTGACAGCATTGAGGTAAAGGTTTCCATCTAAGGAATAATGCGCTAACAGGGCGGCCATGGTGTTGGCTGCCGGCCCTCCGTAATGTGCGACGATTGCTTCCTGCGCTTGCGCTGTATCTAGGTTGGACACGATTTTGCCGGTGATAGTTTGAGCACTCTGTATGAAATCGGTGTAGAGCTCGGGATGCACCTGCGCTGGTTTTGCGTGCACAATTTGGCGCGAAAGAAACGTGCGGTCGGTGATTCTTTCGCGGGGTGAGCTGCTGCCGTAGTTGATTTCATGGGACAACAGCTCCAATGCAGCTTCTTTGTTGGTGATGCCCCCGAAGGTGCGAAGGTCGGCAAACAGGTAAGAGCTTGGAGTTTCTTCCAATGTTCGGCCTCGCTTTCTGCTAACGTGACGCGCATTTTGCGAGATTGCGAAGTGCAATTCGGTGGGGTGCGATTTGGATTCTAGCGTAGAAATGCAGGCCCGGAAACCTCTTTTTCGAACGTGGAAGTGATTTTCGGGGGGGGGGGGCTTT
>CAVDWN010000262.1:0-2524 GCA_963612535.1 Sphaerochaetaceae bacterium | reverse complement strand
CCGAACCGCTACTTGCGTTGTTAACCCTCATGTTCGTCCTCTTCCCTTTCCTTGGTATGACCCGGCTTGCGGCGCGGGTTGAAGTGATGGCTCAGTGCATCGCCCAGCAGGTGCAGCTTCACGATGGCGTAGGCGGTAATAACGCCCACCACCACAACAACGGGGATGCGCACCAGGTTGTCGGCACGGGTAACCACCACGGCGGCCACGGAAAGCAGCGCCGTCCAGCCCCACATGATGAGCACCGTTGCGCGCTGGCTGAAGCCCGCCTTCATAAGGCGGTGGTGAATGTGCCCCTTGTCGGCTTCGTCGATGGGGCGATGCTCGCGCTTGCGGCGGATGATGGCGAAGAAGGTGTCCAGAATGGGCACACCGGCAGCCAGGATAGGCACCAGCAGCGACACGAACAGCGCAGAGCGCGCCACCGCGAACAACGAGATAAGGCCCAGGGAAAAGCCCAGCAGAAGGGCACCCGAGTCGCCCATGAATATCTTGGCAGGGTAGAAGTTCGACTTCAGGAACCCGACGCAGGTGCCTATGAGCACCACGCTGAACAGCGCCGCATCGGGGCGCGAGGTAAGCACGGCGAACACCAAGATGGTGATGGCGGAAATGCCCGTGATGCCCGACGCCAGGCCGTCGAGCCCGTCGATGAGGTTGATAACGTTTGCGAACGCCACCAGGTAGAACACGGTGATGGGGTAAGCCAGTATGCCGAAATCGATGAACCCGGCGCCGATGGGGTTGTGGATGCTGGAAAGCAGCACGCCCGAAGCCGCCACGATGCACGCGGCAACCACCTGGCCAAGCAGCTTCACCTTCGCATTCATGTCTATAACGTCGTCGATGGCGCCCACCAGGAAGATAACCACCACGCCGGCGAACACGCCCCAATAGTTCACGTCCATGCCGGGGATGGGAACGAACGGGTCTTCCCAATGCAGCAGGCGCACGCCGGCAACGGCCACGATGATGGCCGCGATGATGCCGCCGAAGATGGCAATGCCGCCCATACGCGGGATGGGAAGCATGTTCACGCGGCGAGCGCTGGGGTAGTCGATGGCGTCGAGCTTGATGGCGATCTTGCGCGCCAGCGGAGTGAGCGCAATGGTGACCAACGCCGCCACGGCGAAGAGCACGGCATATTCAAGCCAGTTCATATGTGCTCCCCCTTGGCGGTTCGGTAGACAAATCAAACGCGCCCGTTTCGGGCAACGCCAAATGACAATTATATACTGGGCGCACCGGATCCTTGGCAAATAGGCGCTTTAAAGGCCGCGCACCCGCCGACAAGCCCCTTGACCCACAAGGAAACCTCACTTGTGCGCCGTTTGTGAAGAGGGCGCGGGCAAAACGTGGAGCTACCTTGTTTGTGACGCATGGGTAGCGGGCGCGGCTTCTACGGCAGGTAGAATGAACGCGTTGGAAACCGAATCGAAGGCACAGAAGAGGTGCACGTGTCACACAGCCCTGCGATAAGCGTCATCATCCCCGTGTACAACGTGGAATCGTGGCTTCGCCGCGCAGTGGGCTCGTTGCAGAACCAAACGTGCACCAGCTACGAGATCTTGCTGGTAGACGACGGCAGCACCGACGGCAGCGGCAAGCTGTGCGACAAGCTGGCCGACGACGATGTGCGCATCCGGGTTATCCACCAGGAAAACCAGGGCGCGGCGGCCGCACGCAACGCCGCCATGGAAGTTGCCCGCGGCGACTACCTGTACTTCATGGACGGCGACGACTGGTGCGAGCCCACCATGCTGAAAGACATGCACCGCGTGGCCTCGGAAAACGACCTTGACCTTCTGATTACCGGCTTCACCATCGACACCTACTACGACGACGAGGGCAAGTTCTTCCGCGAGCTGCGCAACGCGCCCGACCGCGTTTTCGCAAGCCAGCGGGAATTCCGCGAGCACGCCTGCATGCTCTTCGACGCCCAGCTTCTGTATGCCCCGTGGAACAAGCTGTACCGCCGTTCGTTCCTGAACGAAAAGGGAATCCGCTTCCCCGGCACCTTCTGGGACGACTTGCCCTTCAACCTGGATGTTCTGCGCGATGTGGAACGCGTGGGCTGCCTGGACGGCCATTACTACCACTTCCTGCGCGCCCGCGCGGAAAGCGAGAACACCAAGTACCGCCCCGACATGTACGGCAAGCGCGAAGAAGAGCATCGCTGGATGAACGAGCTGTACACGTACTGGGGCATCGACACGCCCGAGGTGAAGGAGTTCCTTGCCCGCCGCTACGCCGAGCGCCTGGTGGGCTGCATCGAGAACGTCACCAACAGCAACTGCACCCTTTCGCGCGAGGAAAAACGCGCCGCCATCAAGGAAATGATTTCCACCCCGCAGGCGCGCGAGGCCCTTGCCCACGCCAAGCCGCGCACCAAGATGATGGGCGTGGTGCTCACGCCGCTGAAGATGGGCAACGTCACCCTTACCATGACGGAAAGCGAGCTTATCAGCTGGGTGCGTCAGAACAGCACCAACCTCTTCGCCCGCCTGAAGGCGAACCGCTAGCC
>CAVDWN010000261.1:0-2530 GCA_963612535.1 Sphaerochaetaceae bacterium | reverse complement strand
CGGCGGTCTCCAAAACCGCATGTTGGGGGTTCGAGTCCCTCCTGGCCTGCCAGCTTGTTAATGAGCAGCTCGTGTAGCTGCTTGTTTGGCGTATAGAGAGTAGTAATTTCCAGAGCAGGAAGTTGTATGGCAAAGAAGTCTAAAACACAGAGGGCCAAAGCATCTGCGAACCGCGCAGCCAAGAAAGAGCGCGCCGAGCAGATCGAGGCAACCCCCGTTGTAGAGGAAGAGACCAAGAAGCGTTTCGGTTTCGGCAAGTCTTCCTCCGATGCCAAGAAGGCTGAGTCTTCGCAGAAGCAGGTCAAAAAAGCTGCTGCGAAGCCCAAGAAAAAGCGCTTTGCCTTTCTTTCCGATGTGCGTTCTGAGATGCGCCGCGTAACGTGGCCCACCAAGCAGGACGTTCTGCAATGGACGGGCGTGGTCGTGCTTGCCCTTCTGTTCTTTGGCGTCTTCGTTACGGTCCTTGATACCTGGGTCGTAACCCCGATTCTTCTGGCTATCTCTAGTTTGGGGGCTTAATCCATGACTAAGAAATGGTATGTCCTTCATACGTACTCCGGGTACGAAAACAAGGTGAAGAAGAATCTTGAGACCCGCATCGAAACCATGGGTCTCGAAAACAACGTGTTCGCCATCCAGATCCCCACCGAAACGGTTACGGAGATCAAAGAAGGCGGCCGACGTGTGGAAAGCGACAAGAAGGTTTTCCCCGGATATGTCCTTGTCCGCATGGAGCTTGACGATCGCAGCTGGGCTGCGGTCCGCAACACTCCCGGTGTCACCGGGTTCGTAGGCAGCCAGGGCAATCCTGCGCCGCTTACTCGCGAAGAGTACAACAAGATCATGAAGCGTACCGCTCACGAGGCTCCGAAGAAGATCACTTCTACGAGCTTGGAGATCGGCCAAACCGTCAAGGTTGTTTCCGGTCCTCTGGCGGAATTCGATGGCGTTGTCTCTGAGGTTTCCCCTGAATCCGGCAAGGTAAAGGTCATGGTTTCCATCTTCGGACGCGAAACCCCTGTAGAGCTTTCCTTCGATCAGGTGGCAAACATCTAAGTTTGAATGCAATGCGTCTTAAAGCGCCCGTATGTGGACGGGGCTTCTCGCTAAGGCGCTTGTCATAAATGGTAAGCAAGATATTTCAGTCGAAAGGATTTAACTGAAATGGCTGAGAAGAATGTAACGGGCTTCGTAAAGCTGCAGATCCCTGCAGGCGCTGCGAACCCTGCTCCTCCGGTAGGTCCTGCCCTTGGCGCTCAGGGCGTCAACATCATGCAGTTCTGCCAGGCGTTCAACGCTGCTACGCAGGACAAGGCAGGCACCATCGTTCCTGTAGAGATCACCATCTACGAGGACAAGACCTTTGATTTCGTCTGCAAGACGCCTCCGGCCGCCTTCCTCATCAAGCAGGAGCTTGGCCTCAAGAGCGCTTCCGGCATCCCGCAGCTGAAGAAGGTTGGCGAGCTTTCCCTCGACCAGCTTCGCAAGATCGCTGAGATCAAGATGCCCGACCTCAATGCAAACGACATCGAGGCTGCAATGGAGATCGTTGCCGGTACTGCTCGTTCCATGGGCGTTACCATCGAGGGCCGCGCTCCCAAGACCGAGTACAAGGTTACCCGTCGTCTGCAGGCTCTGCTCAACGGTGAGGATGCTGGCGAATAACCGTTCGCGGCAATCCGTTTTTTCGAATCTTAATCCCGTTTAGGGATATGAGGTGGAAGGGTCTTTAGAAGCAAGACCCGCTACAACCACGAAAGGAATTTTGAACTATGGCTAACAAGAAGTACAAGGCAGCCGAAGAGAAGATCGAGGCTGGTAAGGTTTACAGCCCCATCGCTGCTCTTTCCCTGGTTAAGGAGATCGCATTCGCGAACTTCGACGAAACCGTAGAGGCTCACTTCCGTCTGGGTATCGATACCCGTCAGGCAGATCAGCAGCTTCGCGGTACCGTAAGCCTTCCCAACGGCTCTGGTAAGACCGTTCGCATCGCGGTTTTCGCTGAGGGCGACGCTGCCCGCGCTGCTAAGGAAGCTGGTGCAGAGATCGTTGGTTCCGACGATCTGGTTGCAGAGATCCAGGCTGGCAACATCGACTTCGACGCTACTGTTGCCACCCCCGATCAGATGGCCAAGGTCGGTCGTCTTGGTAAGATCCTTGGCCCCCGCGGTCTTATGCCGAACCCCAAGCTCGGCACCGTTACCCCTGATGTTGCCAAGGCTATCAAGGAGCTGAAGGGCGGCCGCGTTGAGTATCGTGCAGACCGTTACGGCATCTGCCACGTAATCCTCGGCAAGGTTTCCTTCACTGCAGAGCAGCTTGCTGAAAACTACGGCGCTCTCTACGACGAGATCCTTCGTATGAAGCCCGCATCTGCCAAGGGCCGTTACGTTAAGTCCGTTACCGTTACCTCTACCATGGGCCCTGGCGTCCCGGTAGACTCCAGCGTTAACCGCGACTACACCAACGCTCAGTAATCACGCTTACCATATCGTGACTATGGCGCCCTCTTCTGAGGGCGCCATTTTTT
>CAVDWN010000260.1:0-2532 GCA_963612535.1 Sphaerochaetaceae bacterium | reverse complement strand
CGGCCCAGGCCAACGGCAACCAACGTGCCCACGATGGTGCGTACCATGGAATGCAGGAAGGCGTTGCCCTTCACGGTGATGACCACCAGCGATTCGCCCCACAGCTCTTCGCGTTCCACCTGAATGCTGAACACATTGCGCATGGTGGATTTGCCCTCGGCCGAAACCGCCATGCAGAAGCTCTTGAAGTCGTGCTCGCCGATAAGGTAGCCGGCGGCTTCGCGCATGGCGTCGAGGTTTAGCTGCTTGGGGATATGCCAGCAGAAATCGCGCATCAGGAGCGGAGCGTACGCATCGGTGCAGATGAAGTAGCGGTACTCGCGCATAGTGGCGGAAAAGCGCGCCGAGAAGTCGGTCGGCTTTTCCTGCAGACTCTTTACCGAGATGTCTTCGTGCGTCAGCGCATTCAGCGAGCGCTGCAGCTTGAACAGGCTGCGGCCGCGCAGCTCATCTTCGCCCACCTGGAAGTTGACCACCTGGCCGCGCGCATGCACGCCCGAATCGGTGCGGCCGGCGCACACGGTTTCCACCGGGCGCCGGAACAGCAGCCCCAGCGCTTCCTCGATGCTGCCCTGCACGGTAAGCTGCCCGGGCTGGCGGGCAAACCCCGCGAAGGGCGCGCCGTTGTACGCCACTTCCATGGCAAGGTTCAGCTCGGTTGCCGGGCTTTCCACTACGAGGCCTTCCACAGCGTGCGGCCGAACAGGTCGTACAGGCGCGAGCGCAGGCTGGAATTGCCCGAATCCACCGTAAGCGGCAGCTCGGCGCGCATGCGGCGGCCGTCCACCTGGCTCACGTTCAGGATAACCGGGTCCCTGCCCGGGTACTGCTGCAGGATGCGCATCAGCCTGTCGGACACCAGCGCGTTCAGCTCGCGCGTGGTAAGCGCAAGCTCCAGCTGCAGCGGCGCGGTGTTCGCGTCTTCCTCGGTAAGCACCAGCGGCTTTGCCTCGTACACCAAGATCTGCTTGCCGCGGTCGCTCACCTCGAACTTGCCCTTGCAGGTGATGATGGCGTCTTCCTGGATGGCATCGCGGTTCTTCTCGTAGTCGAAGCACACGCACTCGATATGGCCGGAAGTGTCTTCCAGCACGAAGTTGGCCATAAGGTTGCCGCGCTTGGTGCGGCGGATGTTCATCTCGGAAACCATGCCGGCGAACGTGGCCGACTTGATGCCGGTTTCGCGGTCGGCCAAATCGCCGATGGTGTGCTTCATGGTGCGCGCAAGGTAGTTCTCGTACGGGCGCAGCGGATGGTCGGAGACGTACATCTTCAGGATGTCCTTCTCGAACGCAAGCATCGTGCGCTTGTCCCACTCGATGCCGTCGGGTGCCGGGATGTCTTCCTGGAAGCTTTCGTCCACATCGCTGAACATGCTGAACATATCAAGCTGGCCAGCCGATTTGTCCTTCTGGCGCTTCGCCGCGCTTTCCAGCAGCGTGGTGTCGTCGATGAAGTGCATGCACTGCTTGCGCGTGTAGCCGGTGGAATCGAACGCGCCCGACTTCACCAAAGCTTCCAGCGTCTTGCGGTTGTAGGCGTTGGAGGGCACGCGGTTCACGAAGTCGTGCAGGCTGGTGAACGGGCCGTTTTCCTCGCGCTCGGCGATGATGACCTCGGCCACATGCTCGCCCACGCCGCGCACGCCCGCCAAGCCGAAGCGGATGCCCTCTTCAAGCGGCGTGAACTCCAGGTTCGACGAATTCACGTCGGGCGGCAGCACCGGGATGCCGCTGCGGTTGCAGCTGGCGATGTACTTGATAAGGCGGTCGTTGTTGCCCATGTAGCTGGACAGCACCGCGGCCATGTACTCGTTCGGGAAGTGGGCCTTCAGGTACGCCGTGCGCATAACCAGCAGCGCGTAGGCGGCCGAATGCGACTTGTTGAAGGCGTACTTCGCGAACTTCTCGGCGTCTTCCCAGATCTCCTTGGCGATGTCGAGCGAATAGCCGTTTTCCACCGCGCCGTTGTTCCAGTCGTCCTGCAGCAGGCGCATGATGTCGAGCTTCTTCTTGCCCATTGCCTTGCGCAGCTTGTCTGCCTTGCCGGCGGAAAAGCCGCTCATGACCATGGAAACCTGCATGATCTGCTCTTGGTAGACCATGGTGCCGTAGGTTTCTTCCAGGATGGGGCGCAGGCGGTCGTCGTAGTAGTGGACCGGGGTCTTGCCCTGTACCACCTTCACGTAGTCTTCCACCATGCCCGACTCCAACGGGCCGGGGCGGTTAAGGGCGATGGAAGCCACAACGTCGGAAAAGCGCTCTGGCGGGATCTGCGCGAACAGGGAAACGTACAGCGCGCCTTCCACCTGGAACAGGCCGTCCATGTTCAGCGGCATGCCGTTCTTGCGCAGCTCGCCGCGCATCAGGGCGAAGGCCTTGTCGTCCTCGATGGGGATCTCCTCGGGCACCAGGTGGTCGCCGGTTCGCGCCTCCACGTTGCGGCACGCGCGGGAAAGCACGCCCAGGGTTCGCAGGCCCAGGAAGTCCATCTTCAGAAGGCCCAGGTCGGGCGTGTAATGGCCGTCGTACT
>CAVDWN010000259.1:0-2564 GCA_963612535.1 Sphaerochaetaceae bacterium | reverse complement strand
GGGTTCTGTAGGATCACATCATGCTTCTAAAAAACGACTTTTCACCTGCGGTAATGGCTTATATCGTCTTGAGGTGTCTCGTCGGGTCTTGAAGCCCTAACTTAGCTGGCAGCTAATGAATCCCATTCCTTGTTCCTCTATCTTTTTCTCAACAGTAATGGTGTCATCTGCGGTTTTGCGGTGGCTCTTTGAGGGAAGGAATAGTATGAGCAACGATAATCAGGCGTCACAACAGCCCAACGTGAATTCAACTGGTTCGGTAGCTCCGACGAAGAAACCTATATACAAGCGTGTCTGGTTTTGGATCATTGTGGTAGTGATCGTTTGCGTAGCGGCAGGTGGTGGAGCCGGAGCTGGTGGCTCGCAAAACTCCGCATCCACGCCGACGCAATCTGCTTCCGGCGAATCCCAGACTTCAACTGAATCGAGCACGACTTCATCGGAAGCCAAAGCTGCCGATGTGCCGACCGAGTATAAATCTGCATTGAAGAAAGCCGACACCTACGCCAACACGATGCATTTGTCCAAGCAAGGGCTCTATGACCAGCTCACAAGCGAGTACGGTGAAAAGTTCTCTGCCGAGGCAGCTCAGTACGCCATCGATAATGTAAAGGCCGACTGGAACGCCAATGCCCTTGCGAAGGCGAAAACCTACCAAGATCAGATGAGCATGTCGCCTTCGGCTATCCATGACCAGCTCACTAGTGAGTATGGCGAAAAATTCACCGAGGAAGAAGCTGATTACGCAATCGCCAACCTGTAGCATCCTTTCGCGGTGCTTCCTCCGTCAATATCCTTATAGGCATTAGAATGATCTCCGATGCCAAAAGGAGACGAAGGAGGAAGCGCCGCATGGAGGAGCCTTTGACCGAGGAGCTGCTCAGCGAGCTTCTTTCTTCGCCCTCCGTCGACAGCTTTGTCAGCAATACTGCAGTTGGCGAACGGTCCCTTTCCGAGTATCTTCAGCAGCTTCTTAACGAGAAAGGGTTGAAGCAGTCGGCAGTCGTTCGAGATGCTGGGCTGAACAACACCTTCGGCTATCAGATCTTCAAGGGAACGCGCAAGGCTTCGCGTAACAAGGTTCTTCAGATCGCCTTCGCCATGGGGTTGGACCTGCGGGAAACCGATCGTCTTCTTCAGGCGGCTGGTGCCAATGAGCTCTACTGCAAGAACAGACGAGACGCGATCATCATCTTCTCCGTCAAGCACGGCTACTCGTTGCAGAAAACGGAAGAAGAGCTGTACCGCTTCGGGGAAGAGACCATCTGCTCATGAGCAAGGGCCTTTCCAATGCGTCTGACGGCTTTGGTTTCGTAGCCAGCGCTGTGCGATCTGAAAAGCAGCAGGGTCGCTTCCTTGCGCAGGATGGACGTTCTGCCGATGGCGCATCGCCTTCCGACCGCAATGGCGGGGGATGCTCGGGCACCGAAGACGAGCTTTCCTTATTCCTTGCGGCCATCGAGCATGACAATGAAATTCAGGTGCTTCAAACCCTGAAGCAGACTGAGTTCGAGGTTACGGAAAAGGTTGTTTGTTCCGCCGGCAAGGGGGCTTCCGGGGTTCCGCTTGTTCGCAAGAAGCTGCATTTGGGAACAGGCCTTGGTTCTGCGTACTGCACCATTTTCGAGGCATGGGGAAGCGGCCGAGCGTTTCGGTATCTGCCGCGCATCTACGACTGCTACGAACTGAAAGACGAACTGGTCGTATTGATGGAATACGTGCAGGGCGAAACCATGCAGGATGCTGTGCGCAGGTGCGGTGCTTCGCCAGAGCTTGCCGAAAGAGTGTTTCCCTTGGTGTGCCGCGCGGTATGCGAGCTGCACGAATCCTTCAGCCCGCCCATCATCCATCGCGACTTGAAGCCCTCGAATGTCATTCTTTCCTGGGACAGGGCAGCGCTGATAGATTTCGGGATTGCCCGCGTGTACAACGAGGGCTCTGATTCGGATACCGTGCGTTTCGGCACCCGCGAATATGCACCGCCCGAGCAATTCGGGTTCGGGCAGACCGATGTGCGCAGCGATGTGTATTCGCTGGGCATGCTGCTTTTCTATCTGCTTACCGAGCGTGCGGCGAAAGCTGAAGACAGAAAGCGAGGTTTTGCTTGCTCTTCGGTTCCCGCCGAGTTTGCAGAGGTGATTTCAGTGGCATGCGCTTTCGACCCTGACGCACGCTACGCGAGTGCATCCGCGCTGGAACGGGCTTTTCTGCAGGCAGCCGAGGCATACCGCTCTCGCTTAGGCAGCGACTCCTTTATGGGCAGCGGCAAGCTAGCTACCGGGCCTGGTGCGGGCAGTTCTCAGGTTGCGGCCCAATCTTCCATTTCGTGCTGTGGCGGTACGGCAAATGCGGAGGTTGAAGGCGTAGCACCTACGGCCCAGGGTCTTTCTACGAGCCGCTGTGGCGCAGCTGAAGAGGAAGTGGACGCTACCGCCAAGCTTGCAGCTCAAATTGGCGAAGCGGCCCCTATCGCTGCCTCGGTTGCCGGCCAGCCTTGCAAGGGCGTGAGCGCCCGCATCTTCGCTGCGGCAAACCGCATCCCCATCGGTGTGGGTTTGGCTTGG
>CAVDWN010000258.1:0-2572 GCA_963612535.1 Sphaerochaetaceae bacterium | reverse complement strand
ACGCGACCCGCGGCGCGGTCATGCGAATCTGCCAAGGCGCGGAAATGCCGGCCCAAGCAAACCGCCGAAAAGAGGCGGGGGGACTACTTCTTGTACTTCTTCACCAGCTGGCGGCCGGCGATGTAGTCCATGATCTCGTTGGTGCCGCCGGCGAACTCGTAGCCTTTGAGGTCGTTCCAGATGCGGCCGGCGCTGATTTCCTTGGTGTAGCCGATGCCGGCGTAGATGGAAAGCGCATGCTCGGCCACCTTGGTAAGGTTCTTGCAGGCGTAGGCCTTCAGCAGCGCAGACTCCAGGCGGGTGGACTGGCCCTTGTCGAGCATGGAGGTTACCTTGTACAGGCGCGTGCGCACGTTGTCCAGGATGGTTTCCATTTCCACCAAGTGCTGCTGGATGGCGCTGAGGTGGCCGATGGGCTTCTGGAAGCAGATGCGCTCGGAGCAGTAGGCGCCGGCCTCGTTCATGACGGCCTGAGCCTGGCCAAGGGCCTGCGCAACTACCAGGCAGCGCTCGAATTCGAGCTTCTTCATAAGGAGCTTCCAGCCTTCACCAGGCTGGCCCAGGCGCATATCTTCGGTAAGCACCACGTTGTCGAAGAAGCAATCGACGAAGGGAACGATCTGCTGGCCGATCTTCTCGAGCCCGCCGTAGGTGTAGCCCTCGATGCCGTTGGGGATCATCCACAGGGAATAGTTGTTGTTCTCGTAAGAAGGATCCTCGTCTTTGGCAACCAGGATGGTGTACTGGGAAAGGTGCGCCAGGGTAACCCACGTTTTCTGGCCGTTGAGCAGGTAGGTGCCGTCGGGCTGCTTGACGGTGACGCAGGTCATGGCGTTGTTGTCGGAGCCGGCGCCGGGTTCGGAGATGGCGGTAACGGCAACGCTGGTGCATTCGACGTTGTTCACCACGTCCATGATCTTCTTCTGCTGCTCTTCATTGCCGAACTCAATAACGTCCATGATGGAGTTGAAGTCGGTTTGGAAGGGAAGCACGCAGCCGGTGTACTCGTGCAGCTTTTCCATGAGCACCACCAGGGTGAGCTTTTCGCAGGGGATGCCGCCCACTTCTTCGGGCAGGCCCAGATGCATGAAGCCCAGCTCGCGGAAGGCCATTGCGGCTTCCAGGCTGATGTGATGGTCTACCTCGTATGCCTGCTTTACCGCTTCGGGCGTGAAGTACTTTTCGGCGTACTCCTTTGCGCTGGCGATGAACAGTTCCTGATCGGGCGTGAATTCGAAGTCCATAGATATTCCCCCTAGTTATGAATTCCCTCGTTAAGCGCGTATAACACGTTCACTGTCGACAATTCTAAGCACCTAGAGGGGTTGAAACCAATACCCCTTCGATATCGTTTTGAACATACGTTATAAGTATTCGAAATAACTGAAGCGAAATCCAGAAGTGCCACGCCGGATAGGTGCCGGGCGGCAACAGGGAGCCGCGAGCAAAGAGACGGCGTGCAACACGGCGGCGCCGACCGAGCAAACAGGCACACTGTTCGGCGGCGTTTGGCGAGCAACGCACCCGTTCGGCTACGATACAGGGAACGTCAACGCCGCGAAGGGAAAGCCATGGCCGCAAAGGACAACCGCGAAGCAAAGCCCGTTGCCTACATTCACGCAAACGTGCTGGATGGCACCGAGAACATGCAGGTGCGCGAAGACCACGCCGTGCTTGTGCAGGGTGAAACGATTGTTGCCGTTGAGCCCACGGCGCAGCTGAGCACCGCGGGCTGCGAGGTTGTTGACCTGAAGGGTGCCTACCTGGCGCCCGGCCTTATCAACATGCACGTTCACCTGGCCGGCAACGGCAAGCCGCAAAAGAAGCAGCGTGACAACGAGGCGCTGGTCACCAAGATCATGGCCACCAAGCTCACCCGCGAAGCAGCCTACCGGCTGGTTCGCGAATTTGCCCGCATCGAGCTGCACAGCGGGGTTACCACCATCCGCACCGTAGGCGGCCTGCGCGAATTCGACACGCGCGTTCGCAACGAAGCGGCAGCCGGGAAGGCGGAAGCGCCACGAATCCTTGCGGCCAACGAAGGCATTTCTGTGCCGGGTGGGCACATGGCAGGCTCGGTTGCCATCGCCGCGCGCAACATCACCGATGCGCTGCTGCAGGTGGATATCGCCAGGCTGCAGGGCGTCGATCTTATTAAGCTGATGATTACCGGCGGCGTAATGGACGCCAAGGAAAAAGGCGTACCGGGCGAAATGAAGATGAGCCCCGAAATGGTGCGCGCCGTATGCCAGAAAGCCCACAGCCTTGGGTACAAGGTTGCGGCGCACGTTGAATCCACCGAAGGCGTGCTGGTTGCGCTGCAAAACGGCGTTGATTCCATCGAGCACGGCGCGGCGCCGACGCCGGAAATACTGCAGCTGTTCAAGGAACGCGGAGCATTTTTGTGCACCACCATTTCGCCCGCACTGCCCTATGCGCTGTTCGATCGATCGGTTTCAAACGCGAGCGAAGTAGAGCAGTTCAATGGCAATGTGGTGTTCGAGGGTATTCTAGCCAATTCGAAAGCAGCGCTTGAACAGGGGATTCCCGTTGCGCTTGGCAACGATGTCGG
>CAVDWN010000257.1:0-2573 GCA_963612535.1 Sphaerochaetaceae bacterium | reverse complement strand
CCGAATTCCCATTTGCGTGTTGAGAATCGCGTTGCTTTGCCGTGCGTGTCGCCTGTTACGTAAATTGTCATAGCGTTTCTCCGATAGGTAAGTGTCCATTATCGTGGACACAGAAATAAAAAATATCCGGTAATCTTTGCTTGCATATAATAGGTATTTAGTACAACATATACTGTTGTACAATAGCTGAGAGAGATTATAGAAATGAACGCACTGGGAAGCGAATATCGACAACTCGGGCTTCCTTCGGGCGAGCATCTGGCGCTGCCAGAATTTGCAACGGACAAAAAAGAGCTTGCCAAAGCAAAAAAGATGATCAAAGTTGCGATTAGAAAGCAATTTATGAAAGGTGCGGCAGGCAAGAAAGGAAGGGTTATCATTCGCCCATGCTGCAGTCCAGGAGTTATTCAGGGTTATAGTCTTAGCAAGAGGCGCAGCACCGTGCTTTATTCGGGCGCAGCGATGCAGCTTAAGGCGGAAGGCCTTGTTTCCGAAATCCGTTGGACGTACCGAAAGGGCAAGCGGGTTATCGACTCCATCGTTGCCATATCTCCTGGTGCTGATAAGAAGCAGGGTTTCACGGAGTCTGTTAAGAAGAAAAAAGCGAAATCGAGTAAACCCAAGAAAAAGCCGAGTACTGCTTTCGACTTACTTTTAAAGAATCGGGATTTGCCGCCTTGGGTTCACAGATGGGCAAAAAAGTCATCTGCTTCGTTACCCGAGAACATTGCATTGCTTCTCGATGCTTACTTTGAATTGCTTGCTCAGGAATCGGTTATCCCGGAACGAACATTGGCATGCTATGCCTTGAGCGATTCTAAATCTGGCGGAAACGTAGGGAGGCGTCTAGCAGACGTATTTCAGCGCAACTGTCCATGCTTGAAAGAAGCCCTAGAGTCATGTTCTGATGTTTGGGAAAGGCTTGATTTGCTGGGGATAGAGAGAATTAGCGGCTCGGTGATGATTTCTGGCCCTATTGTTATCCACGGCCATAATGGGGAAGTGTTTGATGCTTCGTTAGCGGGAAGTTATGGGCTTGGTGTTGCCGATTCGCTGGTCGCAGCCGCTGCTGGACTCGATGTTTCTAAGGCACAGGGCTGTTTGTTTGTCGAAAACGAAGCATGCTATCAATACGCTTCGCGTTTGTTGCACGACAGGGTTGTGACCGTCTATTGCTTTGGTCAGCCCTCTTCTGAACTTGTTGGGTTTGCGCGTAACCTCGACTCTTTGCTTAAGACCGGTGCACCGCGTTATATATGGCTTGATATCGATACGGCTAGCATGTACAGCGCGAATAAGTTTATAAAATCTGTCCCATCTTTCCGTACGTTGATGATGGGTGATACTGATTTTGCATGGCTTCAGGAAAACCGTCTTCTTAGAAAGCCGCAAAAAAAGAAATTATCCGCTCATGATCACCGGGTTTTAAATAGCTTGGAGCAAACGAAACTTGCACCGGGTATCGATAAATCTCTTATCGAAAAGTTGCATGCAAACGCCTCAGCGGAACAGGAAGCATTTATTGGAGATTACGCCTTAAATGTCTTAATGGGTGCGTTTCCGGAGTCGAAATGCTCAAAACATAAAGTGGTAAAGCATTTCAATTTGATTAGCTGTATGAAAGAGCTTGCTGGAAGCCGTATTTCCAATTTCGTAGGGAATCGTAGAGCGTCATTAGAGCGCAAAAAGTATGGGAGTGCTTATGAGCAGGACGTACAAAGACAAGCCCTGGAAGTTGGGCGGCAACAATCATAAATGGCGGATTGTTGCCAATCACGGAGCTCACGGAAAGTTTACTCGGCAAATGCGTAGGGCTGCCAGAAGGGATCTAAATGCGCAGGTAAAAGCTGGGCAGGAGCCCCACCGAAAGAGCAAACACAACTACGAGTATTTTGATTGAGGGCGTGGGATTTATGTACGAGAAGTTAAGCTGCAAAGCTGATGCATTGACGAATCGGATTAGGACTGTTGCGTTTGGGCTGGGTTTGCTTATTCATTCTTTATCCTTTTCTGCTCTTGAAAGACACGGGCTAAATCGCATTCGGGGACGTGTTTGTGGAGAATGGGCTGATTGTCGAAGCTTGGATCGTTTTGGACGTCGATGTCGTAGGACCAATTGGAACCTTTGAATGCATCGGCCTCGTCTCCTCGCCAATCCACTACGGCAACAACGCCTTCGGATATCTGCTTTTTAGTCTCTAACAGAACCTTGTCTCCGGGAGAGAATTTTGGTTGCTGGGGTATTCGGGAATTGCTATCAAGGAGTTCGAATACAAAGTTCCCGCCCTTGATTCTTTCCATGGTTAAGACGTTGCCGTTTAGGCAGATATCGCAGGGGCTGGTTTTCAGCTTGTAGGAAGGAAGAGCCCAGCCTTTCCACTTTTCCTTCTCTTCGTCAGAGTATTTGAGTACTGCAAAGAATTTGCCAGGGAACTTATGTTCCGAGACCGCCAACATCAAATCGCCTGAACATCCAACATAATGCGCAATCTCGCTATCAGCTGGGCAATCGATGAATCGGGCTTTAATCTTGTCTGTCACATATTGAGCCATTACAATACCTCCTTATCTTT
>CAVDWN010000256.1:0-2576 GCA_963612535.1 Sphaerochaetaceae bacterium | reverse complement strand
CCTCGCAACCTGGGAATAGGCGGCGCCGTTCAAGCGGGCCACAAATACGCTCTGCGCAATGGCTACGATGTAGATATTCAGGTAGACGGCGATGGGCAACATGACATCTCATATATCCCTAAGCTTCTTGAAGAAGTAGAGAACGGCGCCGACCTGGTTATCGGCTCCCGGTTCCTGCAAAAGACCGAAGGGTTTCAATCAACCTTCATGCGACGTGTTGGGATCAAATGGCTTTCCGGCCTTTTGTCAAAACTCTACAAAGTCAAAGTGACGGACCCAACCTCGGGCTTTAGAGCAAGTGGCAAAAGGGCACTTGAGTTGTTCTCCTACACTTACCCCATCGACTACCCTGAGCCTGAGTCCATCGCAGACGCCCTTAACCACAAGCTCTTGGTGAAAGAGGTTTCCGTCGAAATGAAAGAACGTGCTGGCGGAGAGTCTTCTATCAAAGCGCTTTCGGGAGCCTATTACATGATCAAGGTAAGTCTTGCCATCTTGATCTGCAAACTTGAGAACACCTCCCTTAGGAAGAAGGTCAACTAGAAATGTCCGCTATCGCATCTTTGGCCTCGGTAGTTCTTGGCATCCTTCTTTTCGGCTACGTTTTGCGGCTTGTTTCGCGGCGTAAAATCCTTCTTGGGTATTCCCTGCTTTGGTTCTTGCTCGCCATTATCCTGATGATCTGCCCTCTTTTCCCAGAGCCCATTTATCAGCTCGCGCACCTTTTTGGCGTTGAAATTCCCTCCAACTTCATTTTCATACTGGCAATCATCTGTCTACTGGCCATATGTCTTTCCCTTAGCGTTATCGCGAGCAGGCAAACCGCCTACCAAAAAACCCTTGTTCAGGAAGTTGCTCTACTCAACAAAGAGGTAGAGTCGCTGAAATCTAAACAGTAACTCGCATCGAACACTATGCCCAAGCAAATGAGAAAAACTGTTTTTATTTATTCAGCCAACTTCTTGCCTAACATAGGCGGGGTGGAAAAATACACGCACTTCCTTGCTAACCAGCTTCAATCGATGGGCTACAACGCCGTCATTGTGACTAACAACGTATTTTCCCTTGAAAGCATCGAAGAAACCGAAACCGGCGCTAAGATCTACCGCCTTCCCTGCCATCCGCTTATCGGCGGCAGATTCCCTCTTCCAAAAAAGAACGCTGAATTCCGCAGGCTATTTAATGAGATAAGGCGCTCCCCGACTAGCTTCATCGTTATCAACACGCGCTTCTATCCACACACCTTCCTAGGCGTACAGCATGCTGAAGCAGCCGGCATTCGTCCGATTGTTATCGACCACGGCTCCGCCTATCTAACCTTCGGAAACCCAGCGATCGATGTTGCGGTCAAGGGGTACGAGCATGCAATCACCGCCAAGCTGAAACGCCACGATTTAGACTTCTATGGCGTTTCAGAAGCCAGCGTTGAGTGGCTTAAAACCTTTGGGATCGAAGGCCTTGGCGTGATTAATAACTCCATTGACGCAGAAGAATATCTTGCCCAAGCCTCCGAGCGCAATTTCAAATCAGAACTGGGAAGCAAGGATTGCTTCCTGGTCTCGTTCACAGGGCGCCTTATCCCCGAAAAGGGAGTACGCAACCTGCTGGAAGCAGCGCGTTTGCTTAGCGACGACCCGCAAATCCAGATAGTGCTGGCTGGTGACGGCCCTCTGAAACAAGAGCTCACCGACCGCAATCCCGGCAACATGCATCTGCTTGGACGCCTAGACGGCAATGACATTGCTGCGCTGCTGGAACAAAGCGACTGCTTCTGCCTTCCCACGCGTTCTGAAGGCTTCTCCACTTCCCTTCTGGAATCGGCTGCGTGCTACACCACGCCCGTGATCACCAATGTCGGAGGCGTTCCTGAAATGATCCCCTCGCCCGATTACGGCGTAATACTGAAGTCGCAAGACCCCCATGAGATAGCCGGTGCAATTCGCCAGTTAAAAGCTGATCCCACCCACAATGCGACCCTGGCAAGCAACATCGGCAAACGAGTGAGAGAAGAATTCTCGTGGAAGGCAACCGCGGAAAAAATAATCACTGCTTGCGAAAGAGCAAACCAGCCAGTAGACCGGAACGACTAACTTCCAACACCCCGATCTGTTGCAGGAATAAGCTCAGTTCCCTAGATCGAGAATTTTCGGGGCATGATTGCGACGCTGCTCCTCCGGTGGCAGCTCATTCCAAGTATCGCCGTATAAAGTGCAGAGATAACCTTCGATGTCTGCTGGCGCTGGAAACTCGTAGCCCTCGAACTCAAGGGGCTTTGGCGGCAAAAGAACGTCTTCGGCAAAAACCCCCTGCCGGGTGTAGTTCATACAAGCAAGGTCCTGGGACGAGCGATCGTCTTGGGCACTCATAGCTGAGGCTGTGAACTTATCCCTTATCTTCTTTGAACTAGAACAGGCCCTCAAATAAGCATGGGCGATGCGGCATGCCCCTTTTTCCATCGAGCCCAGAAGTCCCTTATGAGGAACATTGATAGCCTTTGAGTGATACAAGTAAGAAAGGCTCTGCCATTTCAGGCAAGACCTCAGCTGAGAGTTGCGGGCAACAGCATCGGAGGCTAC
>CAVDWN010000255.1:0-2586 GCA_963612535.1 Sphaerochaetaceae bacterium | reverse complement strand
CACCGGCAACGAACCCCACCGCCTTGCGCCCACCGAAGGGCACCAGCACGGGGCAACCTACCTGAACGCCGGCCACTGAATCGGGCTGCAGTACAGCTGCCTGGGGCACATCCGAGGCTCCGAGCTGATAGGCGGGAGCCTCGAGGAGATCATCCAGCGAAGGCTGCGCTGGCTTTTCCGAACGAGCGGCAGCCTTCTTGCGACTGGCCTGCAGAGCCGTACGCTCATCTGCGGTTTCAGGAATCGCGTAAGTATAGGGCGCTTCGAGCGCGGCAGTAGGTATGTCCAGGATCACCGATGCGTATCTCATGCAACCGAGTATACCAGCGCCAAAACCATGGAGGTGGGCGCCAAGCGCCAGTGCCAATGCCGATAGGCACCGCCCCTGCCGGCGCCTCCCTACTGGCGTCTCTGGCGCTCCCGGCGCGCCGACACGGGCTCTACCTCCCGAAGCCATCGGCAACGAGCCGGGGTGCCCAGACAGGAAGCTGGCGGCTGCCATCGCCGGATGCGGGGTTTCTTGCCGGGAAGAATATGTGCTATAAAACAGGATTACGGAAACCATCAAGAAAGCATGCGCGCAAAGACGCATCGCCTAGAAAAATGAAGGGTTCTAGCGCAGGATAGACCGGCAGTATCTGAGCCTTGGTTGCAACGACACCATGAGAACACGTATTTATGAAATAATCGCGCGCCCAAAACGCGGAGACAATGCAAGCCACCTCTATGACCTGTTCATTGTTCTTGTTTCGATTTTCAGCCTTGTCCCGGTGCTGTTCCATACGGACAGCATAGGCGAGGACGCCCAACACGCACTTGAGATAATCGACATCATTGCCGTGTACATCCTTTGCTTCGACTACCTTTTGAACTGGATGACCTTCGACATTGCCCGGGGCAAACGGGGCAAATGGACGGAGTTCCTGATATACCCGTTCACGTTGACCGCAATCGTGAACCTGCTTTCCATCCTGCCGACGCTCAACCTTCTGCCCAGCGAATTCCTGTTTTTGCGCGTGCTCCGCATCGTCAGGCTCTTCAGATACTCAACGCACCTGACCCTCATCATCAACGTTTTCCTTCGAGAAAGGAAAACACTGGGTTCGGCCGTCGTGCTTGCCTTGGCCTTCATCTTCACAATAGCGCTGCTGATGTTCACCTTCGAGCCCAACACCTTCGACAACTTCGTGGATGCGCTCTATTGGGCGACGATAACGCTCACGACGATAGGCTTCGGCGACATCACGCCAGAGAGCGACCTGGGATACATCCTTACGTCGATATCCTCAATCATCGGCATTTTCGTCCTTGCCCTGCCTGCCGGTATCATGACGGGCGGCTTCCTGCAGCAATTAAGGCGGCAGAGGGAGGAAGGCGACGATTGCTCTTCGACAGGCTTCTTCGAGGGAATCGACGCGTCAAAGCTCTGCTTGACCCCCTTAAAGATCAAGGCGTACTTCCACGACAATCCAAAGGTGCGCCTCTACATCGGCTATATGGTCGGCGGCATTGCTCTGAATTACCTACTTTGCGCAATATTCTCAGAGATAGGGCAGCCCCTGTGGCTGGACACTACGGGAACCGCCCTTGTTGCCTGCGCCCTGGACCCAGCCGCCGGAATAATAGTCAGCTTCGTCAACAACTTGATTATCGCGGTCTACCAAGACAGCCCGCAGAACATCCTGTACTTCTCGGAAAGCGCCCTGGTCGCTCTTTCCTACGGGTATCTGTTTAAGCAGATGAAAAGCGGAGAACTTCCCTATCGCAGGGCAGGCAAGACCCTTTTGCTCATCGTAGTGGTCCAGAGCATCCTCAGCGTGGTTCTGGCCTTTTTGCTGAACGGCGGAACCTTCACGACTCCCTTCGAGAACGGCTATCGGGATGTTCTGATGTCGCTGGGCCTGGACATGCTCTCCGCCAGTTTCTTGGCAATGCTTTTCGACAGGGCGCTCGATGCCGTGGCGGTTTTCGCGATCGTTGTTCTCATACTGAGGGCGATGAGCTCGAAAGGCTTTGTGGGACGCAGGTGGCTTGAAGAGAATTGCCCAGCGAAAAATCAGGCTGAAGGCAATTCCAAAGCAAGCAAACGCAAGCTTCAGCCAAGCATTCCGGCAAGAACGGGAATCCTTTCATGCGAAGACGAAGCATTGACTCTGAGCCGCGATGGACTCAGCAGAATCGCCGCTTCATTGAGGGCTAAAGCCAAAGAAGCCGAAGACCCGCAAGAAAAGCTGAAGTACTTGAGTTCTGCGGAAACGATCTCGCTTCTTGCATACTCCAACATCAAAGATGAAAACGAGTTCAAGGAACTGTTCGACGAGAAGATGAACGCCCCCCGCTAGCAATCCTTCCCCTGTTCGGCAATGCCGTTCAGCACTCCCAGAGCGCCAGCGTGCCAATAGGGACGGTCCCTATTGGCACCGACATCCGGGATGGGCGCCAAGCGCACTCCCCTAGGTGCCACTAGAGACAATCCCTAGTGGCACCCCTGGCACCCTGACGCCCCGTTGGCACCTCGCCCCTCGCTCCCTTACTGGCAGGCGGCCTTCAGGGCTTCGGCTTTGTCGGTTTTCTCCCAGGTGAATT
>CAVDWN010000254.1:0-2599 GCA_963612535.1 Sphaerochaetaceae bacterium | reverse complement strand
GGTTGGCGCACGTTCACCTTCTGGCTGGCAAGGCTCACGCGCGAATGCGCAGGGATGCTCTCGGTAACGAAAGCGCTGCCGGCGATGACGGTGTCTTCGCCCACCACGGTTTCGCCGCCAAGAACGCTGGCGTTCGAGTAGATGGTGACGTTGTCTTCGATGGTGGGGTGGCGCTTCACTCCGGCAAGCTTCTGGCCGGCACGCGTGCTAAGGGCGCCGAGCGTTACGCCCTGGTAGATCTTCACGTGGTTGCCGATGATGGTGGTCTCGCCGATTACGACGCCGGTTGCATGGTCGATGAAGAAGTACTCGCCGATCTGGGCGCCCGCATTGATGTCTACGCCGGTGCCGCTGTGGGCGTACTCGGTCATGATGCGGGGGATAAGCGGCACGTTCTGCGTGTACAGCTCGTGGGCGATGCGGTACACGAAGATGGCGAAGAAGCCCGGGTAGCTGAAGATGATCTCTTCCTTGCTCTGCGCTGCCGGGTCGCCGTCGAAGGCGGCCTGCACATCGGTAAGCAGCACGCGC
Source organism: Sphaerochaetaceae bacterium (assembly GCA_963612535.1). Classification (GTDB taxonomy): domain Bacteria; phylum Actinomycetota; class Coriobacteriia; order Coriobacteriales; family Eggerthellaceae; genus Anaerotardibacter. The sequence continues at coordinate 2,068 of CAVDWN010000254.1, read as the reverse complement.
TGGATCTCGGGCAGCTTGCCGAAGAAGTGGGCGCAGATCTCATCGACACGCTGGCGCGTTTCCTCGCAGGACGCTTCGGGGTTCTTGAACAGAAGCGCCTCGGTAAGCTCGCGGCGCAGCGAATCCTCGATGCGGATAAGCGTTTCGCCGATGAAGTACTCGGGGTTGGTGCCGGTGGGCGTTTCGTCGCCGAAGTAGCGCGGGAACATCACGCGGCGAAGGTCTTTGATCACGTTGGTGATTGCCTTCTTGTTGGGGAAGTGGCGATCGGGGTCGGTGAAGAAGATTTCCTTCGCGCTGTAGTTCTGGGCGATGCCTGCAACTATGGAATCGAGGTTTTCGTTGAACATGATGCCTCTTTCGGTTTTGCTGCGCGCGCTCTTCGGCGGGGCGCACCTGCGTTGTTTTCCCTATCCTAGCGTGTTCGGCCGCAAGCTGAAAGCAAGAACAGGCTAAATCCGACTAATTTTGTAGGTTTATAAATCCTTGGCTGTGCTGTCGACTATCCGGCTATCAAACGATAGTGGACAAAAGACCAAACGATACGCTAAGGTGACCATAAACCACGTGCAGGAGGTACATATGTGCGAAGAGGTGAACGCGGAGTACATCAAAAGAGTCCGCAATAAATATCATATGACGCAAAAGGCGTTCGCAAAGGTTTTGGGCATTGGGGAAGCCAGCCTTGCCCGCTACGAAAAGGGGCAGAAACCCACCAAGGCGATGGCGAACCTGCTTCGCGCTGCAGATAATCCCGAGTTCATGGCGGATTGTCTGGATCGCGATGGCGGCCAGATTTCCGAGGCTCAGTGCGATGAAGCCCAAAGCATCATCTATTCAATGCTCACGTTTGACGAGGACGGAGAGGTTATGGACATGACCGACATCTACATGATCACGCTCGACCAGGAAATCCTGAACGAAAAGGTCTCGCTTGTCTTGGCGGATGCCTTCCGTGCGTTGGACAAGGCGAAAGTGCAGAACAACGAAGAGCGGATGGTTATCCTGCAAGACATCATCCGCGAGCTGGCTCTTTTGAAGCCGACGATTACTTACGGGGAAAACGCCAACAAGGTGATGCAAGCCGAGCTTCGTGGCAGGGTCGAGGCTTTTCAGAAGCTCGTAGACAACTGCACGGTCCGTGCGGCCTAGGGGTGTGCCATGGCTGAAGTCGTTGATCTGAATGGCGAATACTCCAGCGAGGAATTCGAGCAGGCTAAGGCGAATATCCTGTCCCGATTGACCTTGTCTCCTGTGGTTATGCCATCGAACAGCCCTCAGGCTTTCTTGTTGGGAGGGCAAAGCGGCGCGGGAAAAACCACCCTGCACGGCATGATTCAGGAGCGGTTTGGCTACAACGTTATCGTGGTAAACGGCGACGGCTTCCGCTCATATCATCCTCGGTACCGCCAGCTCGATAAGGAGTATGGCCCTGAATCGGTTAACTACACCGCAAAATGGGCAGGCTCTATGACCGAAGCGGTGGTAGAAGCTCTTTCCCTGGTTGGATACAACCTTGCGGTAGAGGGAACCTTGCGCACGGCGGAAGTCCCCACCAAAACAGCTACGTTGCTTAAAAAGCGCGGATACCGGGTGTTCCTTGCGGTGATGGCCGTGAAGCCGGAGATATCCCTGGTAAGCTGCCAGATCCGTTACGAGCAGATGCGTATAGCCGGCACCGTGCCGCGCGCAACCGACCCCGATCACCACAACCTCATCATCCGGCAGATTGTTTCCAATATGCGCGTTCTTGAGCAAAGCGATTTGTTTGAGGGCATATACCTGGTGAATCGTGCCAAGGAAGTGCTCTACCCGAAAGAAGGGCTTGAAGGAAAGGCGTCAGATGCACTTGAGCAGGTTCTGTTCGGGCCCTGGAGCAGGGAAGAAAGCATTCACTACGACTATTTGAAGCAGCAGTATAAGGAGCTTCAGGGTCGGGCGGCAAAGGGCGTGATGCCAAGGGGTAGATCTACGCTTGGGCGCAGGCCTGCTAGCCCAAGGAAGTAGTGCCCTTGGTGGCCAGCGTGGCTGCCATTTCCGAAAGGCGCTTCACGCTCATGCGTTTGCC
>CAVDWN010000253.1:0-2599 GCA_963612535.1 Sphaerochaetaceae bacterium | reverse complement strand
TAGAACACGTTCACGCATTTGAGCTGGTTTTATAGCATCCGGCAATGACAATAGGTCCATTTGGAATTAGAGGTTTGCGCCGCAAAGGGCAAATATAGAAAGCAGGGAAGCTAGGCCGCGTCCAATGTGCCAGCCTACGGCTTGGGGAAGCCGCATCCTTCCCTTGCACGCCAAATCAATAGGAGGGGTAACAATGGGAACGTATAATCCGGATTTCGTGCTGCTCGAAAACCAAAACGAGTTCTTCGCTGAGAGCAATTACCGAATCTCCGACACCGCATGGGAGCTGCTGCACGGTGCCATAGACACCCACGTCCATGCCAACCCAACGCGCGACGACGAATTTGTGCTGGACGATTTCGAGCTCGTCCGCGAATACGAGGATGCCGGACTCGACGGCGTAGTGATCAAGTGCCACCAATTCGGGTCGTTCTACCGCTCGAAGATCGCGCAGAAGTACGCCGTCAGAAGCAACAAGTTCAAGGTCTACGGCTCTATCTGCCTGAACTACGAGGTGGGCGGGTTGAACCCTGTGGCCGTGGAGGCCGCCATCATGGCCGGGGCGAAAACCGTGTTCCTGCCAACCCTGGAATCGCGCAACGGGTTCCAAATCTGGGACAGCTCGGTGCCCTACCCTCATTACGCAACCGAAATCGCCGGCCAGCCCATGAAAACGCTCGAAGGGAAGCAGGGTATCTTCCTGTTCGACGAAGAGGGCAACCTGAAGCCCGAGGTATACGACATCCTGGAACTGGTGCGCGATGCAAACGTTACCATTTCATCTGGCCATATCTGCAACAAGGAAGGGCTGGCTCTCTACCGCGCTGCGCACGATATGGGCGTGAAGAAGATGGTGTACCAGCACATCGATTGGCGCACTTCCGAGATGAGCATCGCCATGCAGCGCGAGATGGCACGCCTGGGCGTGAAGATGGAGAAGTCGTTCTACGAGTTCGACCGCGACCGTTCCCTGCGCTCGTTCATGGAACAGGCCGGCACCAAACCTTCCGACTACCTGATGAGCTCCGACCAGGGAATGTTCCCCGCCCTGCGCGCCGTGCGCGGCTTCGCCTGCAACGTGCAGGAGCACCTGAACGGCGGGGTGCCTGCAGAAGACCTGAAGGTCATGCTGCAGGATGTTCCGCATTTCCTGGTTGAAGGCTAGCGGAAATCCGCCTCTCGGCTCCAAGCCGCCTTGCGCCCCTGGAATCCGGAAGCGCAAGGCGGCTTTTTGTTTGACAGGAAACCCAGAAGGGGCCATCCATTTTGATGACTGGGTTCGGCGCAGGCTCAAAAACAGAGCAGCCCCGGAAGACGAGCAACTTCCGGGGCAGCTTGCGTATGCTTTGCTTCCAGCTTATCTGGAGCGGCCTTGCATCAGGCTATGTCGGTCTTGCGGCGCACCTGGTTGGCGCTGCTCTCGCTTGCGGGCGTGCCCATCATCTTGCGCAACAGCAAGTACAGCTGCATTTTCTCACCTTCGGTCAGGCGCTCGAACATCCTGCCCGCATGCTCATCCAGGCGGCCTTCCTGCTGGGCGAACAGCTCCTTGCCCGCATCGGTGAGCATAAGCACATCGCGCTGCTCGCCGTCGGATAAATCGGTAACGCGACGCACCAGCCCCTCGTCCACCAAGCCATCGATGAGCTCGGGGAATGCCATGTTCTCGCTTTCACGATGCAGCGCATCGTAGCTCATCACTTCCCAGATACCCAGCTGGCGGATAACGTACATGCGGCCCAGGTCGAACGCCCGCTTGTCGAACGCCGCTTCGGAAAGGACGCGCTGCTCGATGGGCAGCGTGCGCATGCCGCGTTCCATGATGGCGCGCGCAACGTGGACATCGCGGCTGTTCAAACGCCGCGAGCTGTTACCGTCGCGCATGTCGTCGACCCCTTCAATGACAACATCTTTGGCAAAGCGAAGCATCTGGTCCATCAGTTTCTTGTCTACTGTGCTCATTGGAATCTCTCCTTCCGTGCCTGCCGCAGCAACCCCTCGCTACCGCGCATCAAGCACTAACGCACAATCCAAGTATCGCGCAAAATGAACGCGTTCAAACCGAGACGGGGACATGGTTACCCAGGCGGGCAGCTTTCGTTACTTTTGGAGGCGAAAAACCCAACAATCTGTTGGAAAAGACCAAAAATGCAGCGACCGAATCAGGGTTCCTGCTGCGTCTTAGCCCGATGCACGCAATGGCAAAGCAGCCCGCAAAGAGCAGGGGAAAGCGCCTACAGGAAGGTGACCTTCTGGCTTTTATCCATGTAATGGGGGTTGTTCTTCACGAAGCGCCAACGGCAGATGCGCGTGATGGCCAGCGCGAGCAAAGCAACCACCAGGAACGATGCCGTAAGCTCCAGCACCGGCTGGTTGTGTTCGAACAGCGCATAGGCAGAGGCAAGAAGGAAGAATGCGGAAAGAGCGGTGTTCAGCACCGTGAACACTTGGATAAGGATCTCCTTCGCGCGCTGAGGCGAGCGCAGCCACGAAACAAAGAAGTAGATGACCACGGCCAACACGGCCAGGAAAATAACCAATGGTAGCGATTGGAGCAACCGAGCAATAAGCGCCATGAGCACACCTTCCCCTCTCGGTT
>CAVDWN010000252.1:0-2616 GCA_963612535.1 Sphaerochaetaceae bacterium | reverse complement strand
GCTTCCCGTACGATTGATCTGTCTATCCCGGCTGCCCACCTTTGCGTGGGTAGTTTGCTGCAGGGCGCTGTTTGCCCTCTTGCGTTGTGGTTCGGAACGGCAAAACGAAAGGGAAGTGCATGTCTCCCGACATACTGATCGAAGCGCTTAAGGCCCTGCTTCTGGGCATAACCGAAGGTATCACGGAATGGCTGCCCATTTCCTCCACCGGCCATATGATCCTGGTGGACGAGTTCGTGAAGCTCAACGTAAGCGACAAGTTCCTTGAGCTGTTTTTGGTGGTTATCCAGATCGGCTCCATCATGGCCGTTGTGGTTACCTTCTGGCACAAGCTGAACCCGGTTTCCCGCACCAAGGATGAAGTGGAGCGCAAGAAAACCTGGCGCATGTGGGGCATGGTGGTAATCGGCAGCATCCCTGCTGCGGTGTTGGGCCTGGCCTTGGATGATTGGGTGCACGACCGTTTCTACAACGCGTATTGCGTGGCAGCCATGCTTATTTTGTACGGCATCATCTTCATCGTGCTGGAGCATTTCAACCGCAAGCGCAAGCGCGCAGTGCTGGAGCAGGGCAGCCAGCCTATGGGCAAGCACGCCCGCGCCGTCGACATCGCCGACCCCGAAAGCGTGGACCATGCGCTGTTCCGCATTACCGATCCGTACGAAATGGACTGGAAAACCGCGCTGAAGATCGGCTTCTTCGAGGTGCTGGCCATCGTCCCCGGCACCAGCCGTTCGGGCGCAACCATCATCGGCGGCATGTTGTGCGGCTGTTCGCGCACGGCGGCGGCCGAGTTCACCTTCTTCCTTGCCATCCCTGTCATGTTCGGCTGGGGCATGGTGAAGGCCGTGAAGTTCTTCCTGGCGGGCATCGCTATGACTCAGGTAGAGATCGTGGTGCTGGTTGTGGGCATTGTCTCCGCCTTCGCCATGGGCATGATCGCCATCCGCTTCCTGATGGGCTACATCAAGCAGAACGATTTCACCGTGTTCGGCGTGTACCGTATTTTCGTGGGCCTTGTTGTTCTGGGCTATTTCGGTACCAAAGCGATGGGGCTTATCTAGCCCGTTGCCCAAGATGTAGGGTATCCTTTCGGTATGAGCACGAAGCGCGAAAGACCAAAATGGAAAGAGCTCTCTGAAGAAGAGCGTGCCCATCTGCGCGAACGCACCAATAAGCTGATTTCTCGAACCTGCAACTATGCCGCGCTGGTAATTATCCTCATTGCCTTGGCGGCGTATGTCGTGGGGCGGGCCGATCTGTTCTTCGGGCAGTTCGGCATTATGGTTGCGGTGGCGCTTTTGGCCATTGCCGCCATCAACGACCCTTCTCGTAAGTAAGCTCTTCCTTTTCGGCGCCGCGTATCTGCTCTGATATGCGGTTTGCCGGAAGGTGTATAAATTTCGCTTACCACATATACAGATTTGTTATCATTGGTGGGCACCGTGCTGAAGCCACGGTGCTTTTGGCTTACGAAAGGAATTCAAAATGCCAGAACAGAATGCAGCTTTCCAGGAGATCGAAAAGCACCGCGCCCAGATCGACGAGATCGATAAGAAGCTGGTCGCCCTGCTGAACGAGCGTGCTGGCCATTCGCTGGACATCCGCGCCCTTAAGCCCGATGCCCACATGGGCCTGTACGACCCCAAGCGCGAGGAAGAGATCTTCGCCCGCGTTTCCTCCTATAACGACGGCCCTCTGTATAACGAGAACCTCACGGAAATCTATCGCGGCATATTGAAAGTTATGAAAGAGGTACCTTCACGTGATTAAGCCCCTCTCCAGCATCCCCAACTACGGAACGCGCACCAACGAGATAACCATCTACGCCGGTCCGTGCTCCGTTGAATCGGAAGAGCAGTTCAACGAAGTGGCCGAATGCATTGCCGGCCTGGGCCTTACCTGGATCCGCGGCGGTGCGTTCAAGCCCCGCACGAACCCCCATTCGTTCCAGGGCCTGGGCGAAGAGGGCCTGAAGATCATGAAGGCCGGTGCAGAAAAGTACGGCCTGAAGACCCTTACCGAGGTCATGGATTCCGCCCATTGTGAAATGGTGCATTCCTACGTGGACGGCCTGCAGATCGGCGCCCGCAACATGCAGAACTTCAGCCTGCTGAAGAACGTGGGCGCGGTTACCGCCCAGTCGCACAAGATGGTGCTTCTGAAGCGCGGCCTTGCCGGCAGCATCTCCGAGTGGCTTTCCGCCACGGAGTACCTTACCCTGGGCGGCAACGACAACATCGTGCTGTGCGAGCGCGGCCTGCGCACGTTCGAAACGGCAACGCGCTTCACGTTGGATATTTCCGCGGTGCCGGTTATCCATAAGCAGTCGGTGTTCCCCATCTGCGTTGACGTCTCGCATCCCGCTGGCGTGCGCGACCTGGTGCCCCCGCTGGCTTATGCCGCTATCGCCGCTGGTTGCGACTCCATCATGATCGAGGTTCATCCGAACCCCGCAGAGGCGCTTTCCGACGGCCCGCAGCAGCTCACGCCCGCCCAGTTCACCGAGCTGGTTGCCCAGCTGCGCGAGATCGCTGCGGTGTTTGGCAAGAAGATCGTGTAGGTTGCGATGATTTACAATCATCGCAAAACTCACGAAACGACCTGACGCTGCGC
>CAVDWN010000251.1:0-2628 GCA_963612535.1 Sphaerochaetaceae bacterium | reverse complement strand
GCTGCCCGTGTAATACCTGCGCATGGCATGGGCGGTGGGTGAGCCGCCCTTTGCCAAGCGGCTATAATCGTAGGGTTCGAACACGAGAGGAACCCTCATGACCAAAACCGTTGCCGTTATCGACGGAAACTCGCTGATGCATCGCGCCTACCATGCGGTACCGCCCGCCATGACGGCGCCCGATGGCACGCCCACCAATGCGGCGTTCGGGTTCTTCTCCATGCTGCTGAAGTTCATCGAAACCGAGCAGCCCGACGCGCTGGTGTGCGCCTTCGACAAGGGCCGCCCCCAGTTCCGCATCGACGCCCTACAGCAGTACAAGGCCCAGCGCCCGCCCATGGACCAAGAGCTGAAGGTCCAGTTCCCGGTGGTGGAGAACCTTCTGGCTGCCATGAACGTGCCTGTTGTGGCCCTTCCCGGCTGGGAGGGCGACGACATCTTGGGCACCGTCGCCGCCCGCAACGAGCAGGTGGGCTACAAAACGCTTCTGGTTACCGGCGACAAAGACGCCTACCAGCTGGCAAGCGACCTTACCAGGATCGTTACCACCAAGCGCGGCATCACCGATGTGGTGGTGTACGGCCCCACTGAAGTGGAGGAACGCTACGGTGTGAAGCCCAGCCAGTTCACCGACTTCCTGGGCTTGAAGGGCGATAAGGCCGACAACATCCCCGGCGTTCCCGGCATCGGCGACAAGAAGGCCGCTTCCATGCTGCAGGCCTACGGCAACCTTGAAGGCATCTACGCCAACTTGGACAAGTTCAAGGGCAAGCAGCTGGAAAACCTTACCAACCATAAGGACGATGCGTTCCTTTCGCGCCAGGTGGCAACCATCGTGCGCGATGCCGATTTCGACTTGGATGTGGAATCGCTGGCGTTTCCTGATTTCGATCCGGCGAAGGTGACCGAGTCATTCACCGAGGTGCGCATGATGGCGCACCTGCAGAAGGTGCTGGCCTTGCAGGGCGGCAAGGTGGAAACCGCCGACTTGGGGCCATGGGGCACTATCCTTGAAGGCGAGCAGGCCAAAAAGGTGCTGGAGGCGCACCTTGCCGATGAGCACCTGGCTGTTTCCTGGGGCCGCAGTGCCCAGGCCTCGCTGTTCGATGAGGGCCTTTCCCTTGCGGTGAACCTGGGTCCCGACGGCACCGCCCTTCTGCGCAACGCCGAAGCCGAGGAAGCCATTGCGCTTATGGTGCGCGAGGCCAACCTTGCCGTTGCCGATGCCAAGGCGCTCCTTGGCGTGGTGTTCCCGCCCGATACCGCAAAGCCCGCCAAGGTTTCCGCCGGCGAAGTGCTTGATGCCTGCCTGTTCGATGTGACCCTTGCCGCTTACGTGGTGGATTCCAACAACGGCGCCGCCAGTCTGCCAGCGCTTATGGAGCGCTATGGTGCGGCGATGCTCCCCAAGGAGGAAGACCCCGACAAGGTGCTGGCGCTCGAAGCTGCCGCGGTGGCCGCGCTGGTGGAACCCCTTTCCCATGAGCTGGACGAATCGGGTGCCCGCAAGGTGTACGAGGCCATCGACCTGCCGCTGGTGGGCGCGCTTTCCTGCATGGAGCGCACGGGTGCCGCCTTGGATGCCGATCACCTGGCGAAGCTTGCCGAAAGCACCGGCGCGGAAGTGGACCGCCTGAAGCAGGCCATCTACGAAAGCGCCGGGCACGAGTTCAACGTCGATTCGCCCAAGCAGCTCTCCGAGGTCCTGTTCGACGAGCTGGGGCTTACCCCCGGCAAGAAGAACCGCAACGGCTACTCCACGGACGCCCGCGTGCTGAAGGAACTCACGGCTGAACACGAGCTGCCGGGGCTGATGCTGGAGTACCGCGAGTACGCTAAGATCAAGTCTACCTACATCGACGCCCTGCCTTCCATGCGTGCAGGCGACGGGCGCATCCACTCCTCGTTCAACGAGATGGTAACCACCACCGGCCGCCTTTCGTCTTCGAACCCGAACCTGCAGAACATCCCGGTTCGCACCGACTTCGGCCGCCAGATCCGCACCTGCTTCGTGCCCTTGGCCGAAGGGGAGCTGTTCCTTTCCGCCGACTACTCGCAGATCGAGCTGCGCTTGCTGGCCCACCTTTCCGGCGACGAGCACCTTATCGCCTCGTTCAATTCCGGCGAGGACTTCCACGCCAGCACCGCTTCGCGCGTGTTCGGCGTGCCCATGGATGAGGTTACCCCGCAGATGCGCAGCCGTGCCAAGGCCGTGAACTTCGGCATTGTGTACGGGCAGCAGGCCTATGGCTTGTCGCAGTCGCTCCATATCCCGTTCTACGAGGCGAAGGAGATGATCGACCGCTACTTCGAGGTGCATCCCGGCGTGCGTGCGTACCTTGATGGGGTAGTGGCCCAAGCGCACCAGGACGGCTATGCTTCCACGCTCTTCGGCCGGCGCCGTTACATCCCCGAGCTTAGGGCGAAGAACGCCGCCCAGCGCGGCTTCGGCGAGCGTACCGCCATGAACCATCCCATGCAGGGCACGGCGGCCGACATCATCAAGATCGCCATGCGCCAGGTGCAGGAAGAGCTGGTGAACCGCGGCCTGGGTGCCCGCCTGATGCTGCAGGTGCACGACGAATTGGACCTTTCGGTTCCCGAAGCCGAGGTCGAAGAGGTTTCCCA
>CAVDWN010000250.1:0-2631 GCA_963612535.1 Sphaerochaetaceae bacterium | reverse complement strand
TCGTCGGCCTTGTTCTTGAAGGCGTTGGACGTGCTGCCGGGGGCCGATCCGCCCTTGGCCACCAGCTTCACCTGCACGGCCTGGGCGGCCTTGCCGTAGCCCTGGGTGCCGGCGCTGGCGCCGTTCTTGGCCCACCCCAGCCAGCCGTAGTCGGCCGAGTGCACGCGGTACCACACGTCGTACTTGCTCGCCAGGTCGCCGGTGAGCTTTATCTGCACGGCCTCCATGGCCAGGCTGCGCCCGGTGGTGCCGGCCGTGCCGGTGGTCCAGCCCTGCCAGCCTATGTTGGACACGTGGGCGCGGGTCTGGATGCCGCCTTGTTTCTGATAGCCATTGACCAAGCTGAGTTTCAGAGCCTCCAATGGCCTGCTCTCACCCGTTGTGCCAATGGTTTCCCCATCATATGCAGCAGTCATCCAGCCCAAATTTGAGACGTGGGCCTCACCTGCAATCTTTGCCCAGCTGGGCGTTCCTTGCGTAAGCCCATACTTCGCAGCAATGCCCTGGGCATCCGCAATACCCATCCTCTTCAACCCGCTCTCGCTGGAAAGCAGGTTCTGGTCTGCCGACGCCCCATCAATGAAACCATGCTCAATCAATACCGCAGGCAGGTTGTTGTAGCGGCTATTCCTTAGAACAGATAGGTAATCGGCCTTACTGCCGTCGGCGTATTTCGTACTAGAAGAATCGCTCTCCTTGTTGCCGCGGTTCTTTAGCCCAAGCGCACTAAGTTTGCTCAGAATAGAATCGCCGAGCGCCGAGCTTTCCTCATGCAGATGGTAATTCCAGCTGCTATCATTCTGTACCCATACCTCAAACCCGGTTGCTCCCGGGGTTTCGTTGATATGAATGCTAACGAACACATCGGCACCAGCGGAAACAGCTCGGCTCACTCGATCAGAAAGCCCAACGTATTCGTCGCTATCACGAACCATGTACACGGTTACGCCGTTATATTTCTTAAGCTCATCACGGCAGTACCTGGCAATGGAAAGGTTCAGGTTTTTCTCGATCAGATTTCCATTGGTCGCACCACTGTCAGAGCCGCCATGCCCAGCGTCCAAGGCAATAACCATCTTCTTCGACGAGCGGCTATCGGCAGAAAGCAAAGCTATACCATTGTCGGAACCGTCCTCAACTGCCTCGTTGGAGTTGTTGCCAGCGGCAACGCCGTCGCTCTCTTCGGCCTGGGCGATTGCTTCGTCATCCTGCGAGACTTCTTCGATGGCTTCCGCAAGGCCGCTTTCCTCGGAAAGATTGCCCGAATCATCAAGGGCGTACGCGGAAACAGCCTCACCGGATTCCGAGGCAAGCTCCTCCTCAACGCTGAAAGAATATCCCGTATCGGTGTCGTTGGAGATCGCTGCCTCGCCAGCAACGGGCGTTGTCCAGGAAACCCTAACCAAGTTATAGGTGCCGCAGGCAGAGACATTATTGAAGGGGATTTCGTATAGGGCAGCCCCATCTGCCACCTTCGAGGCCTCCACGCTCTGAACTTCGCCATCTTGCTTCTGGTAATACAAAACAGAACCCACGGCACTTTCCGGGTTCACGAAGGAAACCGCGATGCTCTGTGTTTCGCCGATGGCAACCGACTTCTGGTCGACGTAAATGAATTCAAACGCGCTTGTGTCTGCAATTTGACCGGCCACCGAATCGGCCGCATCTTGCGCTTTGGCTTCGGCGTTGTTAGCGGCGACATCATCATCGCCCCAATAAACTACATCGGTGCCTTCGCCTTCGCTGGTCGAATCATCCGCCTCAACGGCAAAATCTTCGTCATCGCCATAAGCGGCAACGTCGCTTTCGCTACTTTGAACATCAACGCTTTCATTATTGAGCTCTTGCGCTACAACTCCCTGAGCGGCATCGGCATCAGCATTGCCAGACGACTCAGCGTAAGCGGCACACGGCATAAGCCCTATCACTAGGGCAAACGAAAGAAAGACACTGGAAAGCTTTTTCGCTAGCGACATTGTTCGACCTTTCAAGCAGTTTAGACTGCCCAATTATACAAACCCATCTAGCAACTTGACAGATTTGAAACAATGTTTAGGAAGCAGCGCCGAAAGACAGCAGCCGGACGGCAGAGGCCTTAAGCCTAGATTCCGGAGTCTAAAACCTGAAATAAAAGAGGCGCTACCCATACAACCGAGCAAGCGCCTCTTGCGGAAATCCGTTCTTGTGCATGAACCCAACTTAAATAGTGCTAGATAGTCTTCAGGTACTCCGTCAGCTCCTCTTCCCAATCGCGCGGAGCGAAGCCGATGGCCTCGAGCTTCCCGAGGTCAAGCGCACTGTAGTGCGGCCTGGGAGCAATCGGTCCCTCGGCGCTTGCGTAGTAGGCCGCGGTCGAGACGGGCACCACCTTGTCGCCGTTTCCGTTCTTGGCGTCGAAGCAGGCCTTCGCGATGTCGGCCCAGCTCTTCACGGCGCCGCTGCCGGTCATGTTGTAGGTGCCGTAGGGGGCGCCCGTGTCCAGCACGTGGAAGACGGCCTGCGCCATCTGGTCGGTGAAGGTCAGGCGGCCCAGCTGGTCGTCCACCACGGTCACCTTCTCAAGGTCGCCTGCTGCTACCTTGTCGGAGAGCATGCACATGGTCTTGGCGAAGTTGTTGCCGTCGCCGATCA
>CAVDWN010000249.1:0-2639 GCA_963612535.1 Sphaerochaetaceae bacterium | reverse complement strand
GGAAGGGACTGGCCGCCGTTCGTTTTTCGAATATGCAAGAGCTGCAGGTTAGTGGGATTCGCGCAGTTCGGCGCGCAGCATGTAGGCCATGTAGAACGCGATGGCGGAAAGGGCGCCGAATATCGCAACCCAGGCAATGGTGCCCTGCACCAGCGAGAAGAGGGCGATAACCAGCGCGAACACGGCCGCAACCAGCATCATCACGCACGCCACCTTCCTGCCGGGGACGTACTTCAGCTCTTCAGCCTGCGCGTTCTTCTTCGACTTTCCGCTCTTCTTAGCCATGGGGTGCTCTCTTTTCGGTTCGTAGATTGTTCGATGCGGCCGCAACGTGCGGCCTGTTTTTCCGAACCCCATGCTAGATGCCGAACGTTTCCAGAATGCTACAAGCACGTATCGCAACGATGACGCGCGCAGCTGCCGGATCAGGCGAAGCCTATTTCCAGGGCTGGTTGAACTTCGGGGTAAGGCTGCCGTCTTCCGGCTGGTTGAACAGCGTTTCCTCGCCGCAGTCCTGACAGGTTCCCACCAGCACCTTGCGCGGCATGAACGTGAGCACGATGTAGGCAATCGCGAAGGCGATGGAGAAGTACGGCATAACGAACGCGATGCCGATTACCACAGCAGCCACAATCACATGCACGTACCATTTGCTGGGCACGCGACGGCGGGTTGCCTCGTACTTGAAATTCGTGCCACCGCAAAATGGGCACGTGATCTGAGGCTCTTTTTCCTTGCGCTTGTTGGGATTGGACTTCTGGTTCTTCTTCTTGGAGCTCATCGATATTCCCCTCTGTATGCCTTCACGCGGCACGCACCTGGCGCCGCCTGCAAATTCCATTGCTCATACCCGGGCACTCAAACCCAGGCGGCCCGCGTCCAAGCACTTCCCCTCGTGCCGGCGCGATGCTCTTCCAAGCATACCATCCAGCCCTTGGGCAAACGTCCATCCGTTAACGTCCAACCCATAGCGAAAAGCAACCGAAACGAGCGCCGTTGCGTTGACCGAATAACGCTCGATTCATATCCCAGGGAAATGGATTCATAGTTTCTCGATGTTTCAGGCTTATATTCGCCGCTGATTCACCGTAATATTTCAGACGATTGCAGGCTAGATAGCCTGTGGCTATTGCTTTCCCATCCATATCGAATAGGTAGCAACATTCTCGAACACGTTCGGTTTTTTCGAGTGGGGGTAGCATACACACCGTTTTGCACCGCAGCGCAAAGCACAGCCCTTCAAATCCAAAGCGTCATATGCAGACGAGCAACCAGGGAGGCTCCTTGTAGGGGATGCCGTTTTGCCTTTGAAGCCAAGACCTCAACGATTGGAGAAGAATTGTCCGCCGCAGCACAGAAAGCCAAGCACTACGGCTTCGCCCTGGCAACCGTGTACATGTGCTATTTCACGTACGGCATCCAGGCCCTTATCCTGAGCCAGAACAAAGTCAACTTCTACACCCAATGGGGCATCACCGACCCCACGCAGGGATCCGCCGCCGTTTCCATGGCCATTGCCTGGATGGGGTTCGGCAAGCTGGTTAGCGTGTGGATCGGCGGCGAGTTCTCCGACCGCATCGGCCGCAAGAAGTTCGCCGTGGCCGGCGCCATTGCCTACATCATCTGCTTCACGCTGATGCTGGTGGTGACCGACGCCACCATGTGCTACGTGGCGGCCTTCCTTTCCGGCGCTGCCACCTCGGGCTTCTGGGACGCAGCGCTCTACCCCGCCGCGCAGGAGGCCGAGCCGAAATACGCCGCTTCCGGCGTTATCGGCATCAAGGCGGCCGTTTCGGTTATGGGCGTTATCTACCCGCTGTTCGTTGCCTGGTTCAGCGCGCCGGAGATCTGGCACGTGAACATCTACCTGCCCATTGTGCTTTCCGTGTTGTGCCTGATCATGACCATCATCACACCGTTCCGCTACGACGACGAACGCGCTACCAAGGCCGAAGGCGATAGCGGAATGGACGAAGCCCAGGCGGAAATCCAAGCCGCCAAAGACGCCATGCTGAAGAAGCCCGGCGTGCTGGTGCAGGTGTTCACTTTGCTTATGGCGTTCATCTGCATGTTCATCATGTACGGCGCACAGCAGTACACCAAGGCGTTCGGCATGGCCAACCTGGGATTGGATGAAATGGGCGGCGCTGCACTGGCGTCCATCTACACCGTTGGGTCCATCACCGCCGTGTTCTTCTGGGCCGTGATGATGGGTAAGCTGCGCTGGAACCCGCTGAAGGTGCTGCTTATCGACTTCGCGTTCTCCACCCTGGCGCTGGCGTTGGTGCTGGTGGTTCCCAATGTGGCCATCGTCTACGTGGCCATCGCGCTGCTGGGCTTCTTCGCCGCCGGCGGTGCGCTGCAAACCGGCCTAGTGGTTCGCCAGAACTACTGCCCTGGCCCGAAGGGACGCAACACCGGGATGTACATGACGTTCATGGGCGTGGGCGCAACCTTCTTGCCCTTCATCGTGGGCGCCATGACCACCGCCATGGGCGAAACCGGCGCCCTGTACACCATGATGGGGCTGCTGCTTGCCGCTTCCGTTGTTGGCCTGCTGTTCTGCATCTACCTGGCCAACCAGTCCAAGAAGCTCTTCGGCTACACCATCAACCGCAAGATGGATTAGGGGCAAAGAC
>CAVDWN010000248.1:0-2641 GCA_963612535.1 Sphaerochaetaceae bacterium | reverse complement strand
AACTAAACCTGCGCAATCGTCCACGCTTCGACGTTGGATTACCAGTCAGTTCGACACTGCTCCAAAACGGAATAAAATAAGGCGGGTCAAATGACCCGTTGGATTACCAGTCAGTTCGACACTGCTCCAAAACCATTGGAGCAAAATCCCCACTGCATAAGGACGGAAAAACCGACTGGATAGCTCGTTCAAGATTCGATAAAGTGCTGGTCAACAACTTGTTTTACCTCGTATTCATATACGTTAGCATCAACCTTGTTCTCTAGCAGCAACACAGCTAGTTTTGAATAAAAAACGTGCTCGTAAAGCACTTCCAGCTCTGTTTTGGTCAGAAAATTTTTCAGGTTCACAAACACGAGAACACGTTTGCAGCCCGAGTCAAGAGCGAGCGATAAAAAATTGAGCAGATTGTCAAGGAGCGATTTATCCGGGCAATATGATGCCCCGAACCCAAGGTATTTCAGATACCTTTTCAGATCCCATTGTAGGGCAAACTCATAATCGGCATTGAACCCCATATCAAGAGAGTCGAGCCTTTCCCTAAGAAAAGCCTCAGCAGCCTCCATCTTCCCTCTAAGATCCTCATCTTCCAGGAACTCACGTTCCATCCGCTTTATCACGGCCGCCATGAAAGATCTATCGTCCCACGGAAGATTCAACGCATCGCTTATGACCATCAGGGAATCTTTGGGCTTCAGCTCGGAATCTTCTTGCCAGATGGTGTACGGCTCAAGCGCAAAACGCCCCTCGCCAGACAGCAGCGACAGACACACCCGGGCAAACAGGGCCGAATTCTCAACCTGCAAAACCGAAGGCTGGCCGGCCAATAGCTCTATCGGGTGCTCGAGCCCATGGAAAACCAGTTTCATAACACGAGCAACTCTTCCATGGTATCCACCTCGTCATATGCTTTCCGATTGCCAGTAATGTATTCCATCGTGGCAAATTGGCTTTCATGAACTTTGAGAACCTGTACCAATCCCTGGGAAGGTCGATTCTTACGCAGTCGAGCAATAGCGCCCGCCGCAGCGCCATCGTTAAGAACCAACTTGGCATAGACCGATTCCTGAAGTTGAAGATAGCCGTCCTTGATAAGGAACTTCCTGAACGCTCTGTAGGCTTTGCGCTGTGCCGCCGTTTCAACAGGCAGGTCGAAGAACAAGATGAGCCTCATATACCTATTCCTAACCTCGCCGGTCATACAATGCCAAAGGGCTCGATCTCGTCCACCGATAGACGCCTATTCAGCGCTTTAAGGCAATCGCTTACATACAGGGAGATCACTGATCCAACACGATAACTCCCGCCCTTGTAGGGAATTCCCTGGTTCAAAACGTCGACCAAAAGCAACTTGAAGTTTCTGTCGAAGTCGCCCTCGAAATTGTCGAATACTACCCTATCCACTATCGGTCGGAACGGCTCCATAAGGTCACAGCTTAAATTGAACTGGTTGTATTCGTTTCTATGGCATATCCCAACCTGGGTCAGATAACCACGCGCAACGATTTCTCTGCTTACCGCCGAAAGGATAATCGCATAACCATAATTGAGTGCCGCATTCAACGGGATCTCTTTGTCGCGCGAAAAGTCCTGCCCGAACAAAGCGCCAAAATAAAGGCGGGCGGCATGACCTTCCCTGTTAGTGCTATCGCCGGAGCGCACCTCGGGAACAATATCGCGCAACAATTCGCCCTGCTGCTCGCGAGCGCGAGCGGTTAGAAGCGCAGCCTGGTGAGCTATCTTGTCGCGAACCACGCGTTGCCAAACACGCTTTTTCGCAGGCTCTGTCCAATCAATTTGCTCTGCGATCTTCTTGCTGGTGTTGTGCGCACCATACAACGGCAGGTATTGGCCAATAGGGTCGCACTTCTCGTCCGAGACAACGAAGGAAACTTTCGATTTAGCCAGTTCAGACAGCAAATAGGCACTTACAAACACCTGATTGGTTTGAAGCACGACAGAAGAGATTTCACCCAGGTGGATACGGGTGGTATCGTCTTCTTTTCGAACCTCAAGGTAACCGCCACGATATTGCAACTTACAGGGGCTGGAGATGACCACATTCCTATAGCCCGACACGGGTCTTCCTTTCGAACATACCCGTTACAGATTGATCAACAATAACAAAATCAATATCGGGATCATTCAGGAGCTTTGAGAAAGAAACGCCCATGTGCCCTGCTTTAGAAGCGCCGCCAATAGCTGAGAGATCAACAACTCTATCGCCGCCATTAAAGATCCTGATCAAACCAGACAAGGTACGGATTTTTGCATCGCAATCAACCTCGCTATATCTATCGTTAAAGCCATTTAAGTCAAGTTGTCTTGCGAGTCTCGAGCACACCTGCAAGCCCGAAGCACTTACCTTTGCAAAGAGCAAATTCATTGCATTAGACAATTCGTCCGTCTGCTCGATGCCAGCAAGCCCCTCAGCAACAGTGCGGTACTCCTCTAGCGAAAGAGCAAGCTGCGAACCAGACCTAACCTCTTTTGCCCCTGTGATGATCAGCCTATCCCCATCGATTTCTATCAACTGTCGCTTCAGGATCCTTGGGCGCGTGATGGAGACGAATTCCAGCCCCTCCTCTTCAGCAAGCTCCTTTGCATAGTCTGCCAAGGCATTCGAATGTTGGCCCACTCT
>CAVDWN010000247.1:0-2643 GCA_963612535.1 Sphaerochaetaceae bacterium | reverse complement strand
TTGTCAATGCAGCCGTTGCCTTAGAAACGGCCGTACCTTTCCTTCACCCCAGCCAAAGGCAGCGAAACCTCTATAAGGGAAATGCCCGGCTTGCCCATGAACTCCCGGCAAAGCTCCCTGAACTCGCCTGGAGTGCTTGCGCGCTTGGCGGGCACGCCGAACGCTTGCGCCGCAGCAAGGAAATCCACCTGCTGCGGGGTAAGGAACAGCCGCTCGAAGTACGGGTCCTCCGACTTCTGCGGCAGCATGTCGAATATGGCGCCGCCGTTGTTGTTCAGCAGAACCACCAAAACGCTGGGGCGGTGGGCGCCTTCGCCCTCGCGCAACAGCATCTCGCCCTGCAGGGCCAGAGCATTGAGATCGTGCAGCAGGGTAAGGTCGCCGGTAAGGAACACGGTCTGGTTGCGGCCCTGCGCAGCGCCCAACGCAGAGGAAAGCGTGCCGTCGATGCCGTTCAGGCCGCGGTTCGCCAGCACGGTTAGGCGCTTGGCGTTGCTCACGTAGAACGCATCGATGGCGCGCACCGACATGCTGTTCGCGCTGAACAGCAGCGATTCGGCGGGCATTTCGTCCAGCAGGGCGCGCACATACGAGCCTTCCAGGGCCGGCTCGGAATCGAAATCGCAGGAGAGCATCTTCTCGGTGCGCGCCCGGTCCAGCAAGCCCCACTCGTGGATGTTCTGGGGCAGCGCAGTATCGGCAGCCAGCGGGCTGCCCGGCTCGCCGCCGGCTTCGAGCATGGCCACCGCGAAATCGAGCGGATCGGAGGCCACGAAGGTAGTGGTCTGCGAGTTGAAATCGCGCGTCTGAAGCGGATCCACCACGATCTGCGCAGGTCGCAGCACTTCCACCACTTGGGCGGCGCGCTTGGATATGGGGTAGCGGCCGAAACGGACCACCGCATCGAAGGCCGGCATGTCGTCGCTTGCCATTATCCTGTCGTACCCGCAGATAACAGCCGGATGCTGGAACGAACGCAGCTGCGAGAGCGGGTCGGCCAGCAAAGGCGCGTCGAAGCGCTCGGCAAAGGCGAGCAGGGCCTGCGCCTCGCGGTCGCGGCGGGCATGGTCGGTTAGGGCCTGGGTGGAAAACGTGCCCTCGCCCGCCAGCACAACCACCCGGTGCGCGTCCAGGAACCGCGCCAGCTCTTGGGCATCGTGCGGGGCAAGGAAGCGCTCGGGCAGAACCGTTGCAGGCAGGTCGTCGCTGCCGGCGATGCGCCCTTCCGAAAACAGGTCCTCCACAGACAGGTCGGGGGTAAGCGGCTCGTCGAAGGGGAAGTTGATGTGCACCGGCGCGCTGAGGTGCGTTGCCGGGGCGGCCGCTATCACCGCTTCGCGCGCAACCTGGCGCACATGGGCAATGCGGCGGGCATCGGACGAAGGCTCGGGCATGGCGAAGGAGCGGCGCACATAGCCGCCGAACACCTTTTCCTGGTCGCAGGTTTGCGGAGCGCCCAAGCCTTGCAGGCGCGCGGGCCTGTCGCCGGAAAGCACGATAAGCGGCACGCGAGAGGTGTTCGCCTCCATAACCGCCGGGTACCAATTCGCTACCGCTGTGCCCGATGTGCACACCACGCACACGGCGCGCCCGGTGGATTTGGCCAGGCCAAGGGCGAAGAATGCCGCACCGCGCTCATCCACATCGAGGTACAGGTTGAAGGTAGAGCCCAGGCGCCGGTGCGCCTCGTAGGCAACCATGGAAAGCGGGGTGGAACGCGAACCGGGGCTTACCACCACATCGTGGACGCCGGCGCGCATCAGCTCGTCGAAGAAGGCGCCGATATAGCGTCCTAACTCACCGGGAGTAACTGCTGCGTTTCCCATGTCCCTACCCTTCGCTCGGCGCCTCGAAGGCGCTCAAGATCGTCTTCAGCTTCAAGTCTATCTCGTTGAACTCGCTCTTCGCGTCGCTGCCCTCCACGATGCCGCAACCGGCGTAGAGCCAGCCGCGCTCGCCGTCGAACACGCCCGAGCGGATGGCCACCGAGAACTCGCCGTTTCCCTCGGCATCGACGAACCCGACGGCGCCGCCGAAGAACCCGCGGTTATAGCCCTCGGCTTCGCGCAACGTCATAAGCGCTTCGCCCACCGGGGTGCCAGAAAGCGCCGGCGTGGGGTGAAGCTGGCTTGCCAACCCCAAAAGCGTGGCCCCTTCCATCACCTTGGCGGCTGCGGGCGTGTGCAGATGCTGCACGTGGCGCAGGGGGCGCACCTCGGGCTGGGCGGGAATGTTCACTTCATAGCAGTTGCGCGCGAACACCTGGCGCATGAACTCCACCACGTACTCGTGCTCGCGGCGGTTCTTGTCGCTGCCCATAAGCTCGGCGGCATAGCGAACCCGCTCTTCTTCCGTGGCGCCTTGGGGGCACGTTCCGGCCAGGCACATGCTGCGCACCTTGCAGCCGTTCTTGCGAAGCAGCAGCTCGGGGGTGCATCCGCAGAAGAACACATCGCCATAGCGGTACATGAACACCGTTCCCTGGGAACTGCCGTCGATAAGGTTCACCAGCAGGTCCTTCGAGGAAAAGGGCTCCTTCGCCTGAAGCCCTACCCGGCGCGATGGCACCAGCTTGGCAATGCGCCCCTCGCGGATGCGGGAAAGGCCCAGGTCCATGATGCGCTGCCACTGCTCGAACGAGTC
>CAVDWN010000246.1:0-2667 GCA_963612535.1 Sphaerochaetaceae bacterium | reverse complement strand
GGCATCGTGTTCAACGGCACAGCCGACAGCGCAGGCCAAGGCGCAGCGGGCGGCAACCTTGGCGGCACGGCACCAGGCGCTGGCCAGGCGCCAAGCGGCAACGGGCAAGCCAACAACACCCAAACCACGTCATCGGCCATCATCTAGCCAGGTCGAAGGCGTGCTGAAGCAGCACCAAACAAGGCGCGCGAACCAGGCATAAAGGCTCGATACGCATCCAAATCGGGAGGGCATCGCATGGTGCCCTCCCGTTTCGTTTCGGGCATGCTCACCGCAACGCTGCACGCATGTTCACCGCAAGTAAGGAAAACCCTCCCATTGCGCCCTTCAACCTTTTCTTGAACCCCCCTTTTATGGTAGAAAATTATCTGTTTTGCATAGAAACCAACCCGTAAGGAACCAGGAAGAAGGTCGCTCGGAATGACCACCGAAGCCCAGCCCGAAAACGAGCTAATCCGCGATTTCCAACTTAGAGTTTTCGACCAGAGCGATGTTGCTTTCTGCATCATCCGCCTAGAGCTGGACCCGGCAGGCACGCCCATCGACTCGACCTTCGCCTACGCCAACGAGGCCTTGGCCAAAATGGAGGGCTTCCCGCTGGATGCACTGCTGGGCAAGCGCTTCTTCGACCTGTTCCCCAACGGCGACCGCAAATGGCTTGACTATTACTACAAGGCCGCCTTCGAAGGGGAAAACTGCAGCTTCGAGAGCATTTCCGAAGAGATAGGCCTGTACCTTCACGTAAACTGCTGGCCCATCGGGCAGCACGGGTACTGCGCCTGCATCCTGCGCGATATCCACGAGGAAGCCATCGAGCGCAAGAACACCAACCTCGCGCTGCAGGAAGCGCTCATCGCCTCCGAGCGGGCCAGCGAAGCGAAAACCGCGTTCCTTTCCTCCATGAGCCACGACATACGCACGCCCATGAACGCCATCATCGGCATGACCGCGCTTGCCGCCGCCCACCTGGGCGACGATGAGCGCGTAAGCGACTGCCTGAAGAAGATCTCGCTTTCCAGCAAGCACCTGCTCAGCCTTATCAACGAGGTGCTGGACATGAGCAAGATCGAAACCGGCGGCGTGGTGCTCTCGGAAGACGAGTTCAACCTTTCCGAACTGCTGGACAGCCTGGTTATCATGATCAACCAGCAGCTGGAAACCAAGGCGCATCACTTCTCCGTTTCCTCGAAGGACCTTATCCACGAGCACGTTATCGGCGACTCCCTGCGCATCCAGCAGGTGTTCGTGAATGTTATGAGCAACGCCATCAAGTACACGCCCGATGGCGGCAAGATCAGCCTGAAAATCACCGAGAAGCCTTCCAACCAGGCCAAGGTGGCCTGCTACGAGTTCGTCTTCGAAGACAACGGCATCGGCATGGACGAAGAGTACCTGCAGCATGTATTCGAGCCGTTCAGCCGCGAAGATGACGCGGTGGTAAGCCGCACTCAGGGCACCGGATTGGGCATGCCCATATCCCGCAACATCGCGCGCCTCATGGGCGGCGACATCGTAGTGGAAAGCAAGAAGGGCGTAGGCTCGCGCTTCACGGTTACCATCCGCCTTAAGCTGCAAGACCGCGAAGTGGAAGACGACTTCACCAGTTTCGTGGACTTGAATGTGCTGGTGGCAGACGACGACAAGGCCAGCCTGGATTCCACCTGCCACATTCTGGACGGCTTCGGCATGAAGACCACCGGCACCACCAGCGGTAGTGAAGCAGTTGAGCTTACCGTTGCCCAGCACGAGGTGGGCAAAGACTTCTTCGCCTGCATCTTGGATTGGAAGATGCCCGACGTCGATGGCGTGGAGGCAACCCGCCGCATCCGCGCCGCCGTGGGCGAAGACGTGCCCATCATCATCGTTTCCGCCTACGACTGGAGCACGATCGAAAAGGAAGCGCGCGAAGCCGGCGCCAACGCCTTCGTTACCAAGCCGCTGTTCCGTTCGCGCCTGGCCAGGACGTTCCACGCCATCCTGGACGATGCCACCGAGGAGATTACCGCGCTCAAGCCCATCCAGCGCGTCGAGAAAGCAAACTGCGAGGGCAAGCGCGCCCTGCTGGTGGAAGACAACCTGCTGAACTCCGAGATTGCCAAGGAGATCCTGGAAATGGGCGGCCTTGAGGTGGAATGCGCCTACGACGGAGCCGAAGCGGTGGACCTGATTTCCAGCAGCCCCGATGGCCGCTACGACATCGTTTTCATGGATATACAGATGCCCAAGATGAACGGCAACGACGCAACCCGCGCCATCCGCGCCATGAAGCGAGAGTGGTGCCGCACGTTGCCCATCATCGCCATGACGGCCAACGCCTTCGCGGAAGACATCCAGGCAGCCAAGACCATCGGCATGAACGAGCATATCGCCAAGCCGCTGGACCTTTCCCGCCTAGCAGCCGTGCTGGACAAGTGGCTGTCGTAGCGCAAGGCGCCTGCCAAAGCTCGCCTGAGTGCAACCCTGCCTGCCAAGCCCCTTTCGCTTTCCGCAAAGTGGCGCTAATCGCCACTGCGCGAACAAGCGCCTTGCCCCCTCTACCCCAGCTGTGCCTACGTTATAGAATGTAGCTGAATATCAGTGGCGATGCTGCATTAAGGCAACTTTATAGGCTTCGCCGCAGAACAGCGAAGCCCGGGGAAAGGGGTACCCATGAACTTCGGCAAGGCA
>CAVDWN010000245.1:0-2676 GCA_963612535.1 Sphaerochaetaceae bacterium | reverse complement strand
CGCCGCCCTGCTCGGCCTTGTTACCGCTGATCTTCGAGTCGTCGAGCGTGACCTTCACGTTCCCGCCGTTGATGTAGATGCCGCCGCCGTAGTTGTCCGATGAGTTGTTTGAGATCTGGGACTTGTTCTTCAAGTCGATGGTGCAGTTCTTCTCGGCGTAGATGGCCCCGCCGCAGCCGTGCGTGCCGGGGCGGGCATGGACGGCGTCGGCCCTGCCATCCTTGATCGTCGTGTTGTCGAGCGTGAGGCTGCTCCCCTCCTTCATGGCGACGGCGCCGCCGTATTGGCCGTTGCCGCTTATCACGCCCGCCTGGAATTGCTGGTCGTCGGCGCCGGCCACGGCCTTCGGGCTGTACGACTGGAGCGTCAGGCTCGAATTCTCGCCAAGCTCAAAAAGGGTGCCCAACCGGTTCCCCAGGCCACAACCGTTTAAGTTGATGGTGACCTTCTTGTTGGCGGGGACATGGAGCGCCGCCGCATCGGATTCCGTAAAGGTATCCCCCTGCGTCATCACGACGACCTTGCCCTCGTCGTATGCGTTGTCGATGGCCACCTGCACGTTGTCGTACCACGCCTTGTCTCCCGAGGAGTCCTGCACGTAGCAATTGTTCCATGCGTGGGCCTGCGCGGGAAAAGCCAATGTGCAGGCCAGCACCGCGAGGGCGCAGGCCAGCACCGCGAGCGCGCTAAGTCGGGAAAGTCGGTTCTCCATGGGGCCATCCTTAGAACTGCGTTGTTCGATCCCTCGATCTTACCGCATCCGGCCTGCCATTATGGGCTTTATCCCGCCGTCAAATACCCGGCAACCGCCGCAGTATCAACCTTCATCATCGCGTACCCCGTCTTGCCCGAGTTGAACACGGTGCCGTTGCCGCCCACCAGCTGCTTGCAGTTGTAGAACGTCAACGACCCGGAAACGCCCGTTGCCGGCAGCGCCCAGTCGGAGTCCACCGTTATGGTCCTCAGCGCCGAGCACCCGCCGAACGTGCAGCTCAGGCTCGCCATATGGCGAAGGCCCCGGTCCCCAGCCAGCACATGCGGCTCCATATCCTCCAAAGGCAATCGAAACCCCAACCCCCGCAGATAAGCCCGAACCGCCAACGCCGCCCAAGACTGGCGGTGGTGCATCTACAAAGGCCGGGCAGCGACGTGGGTTGGGGCATCGCCCTGAGGGGTTCTCTGAAAACCGCTTCTGTTCGATTCGCGAAGCGAATCTCCTTCCAAAGCATGAAGCAGTGCAGCGCATGCAGATGGGCCCGCCGAAGCGGGCCCATCAAACAGCGGAACGGGAATCCCCGAAGGGCTGGTGCCCCAGCCCGCGGCGCGGGTAGGTTGAATTGGGCATGGGCCCCGCCCGGCGCGGACGGGCGAGGGTTTCTGCTACCATTTCCCTCGTCCAAAAACAGGAGGAACGAAATGGAAGCCCCAAACATCCACCGCCCCATGCGAAAGCCCAACCGCCAGGTTAAAACCGCCGAGCAGCTTCATGCGATTGTGGAGGACTGCCAAACCGTGCGCTTGGCCTTGGCTGACGAGGAAGGCGCGTTCATCGTTCCCTTGAGCTTCGGCTACGACTGGGCCGATCCGGAAACCGAGGGCAACCCTTCCCCCGAGCCGCGCCTAGCTCTTTGGGTGCACTCCGCGCCCGAGGGCCGCAAGGTAGACGTGCTGAACCGCCAGCCGCGCATCGCCATCGAGATGGATGTGCAGGACGGCGTTATCAGCGGCCCCTACGCCTGTGCCTATTCGTACGCGTACCGCAGCATCATGGGCATGGGAACGGTGCATCGCATCCAGGGCGCCGAAGCTAAGCGCTACGGGCTTACGCGCATCATGCAGCACCTGGCACCCGGCGCCTCTACCGAGTTCACCGACCAAGCGCTGGCAAAGGCCAATATCTACTGCATCGACGTAGATACCTTCACCGGCAAACAGCACTAGCGCCGCACCGGGCAATCAACCCTGAGGGGCTGCAACGCCGTCCTTCCCGTCAAATGCCAACGTACTTGGAACCAGCCTCAGCCCCAGGCTCCAGGTGCCAAACCAGGAAATGCACTGTCGGACGCAAGCAGGATCGGCAGAATCGTCCCGCGTCTTACCGCTTAGAACCCTGCCTGCGGATGCCGCCTTTGCTGCCGGCAGCTTTGTTGGGGCCGCAGCCTTGCGGCTTGAAGGAAGGCTTCGCGGGCTTCGCCTTCCCGTGCGGAGCACTGCCCTTGTCCCTACCCTGAGACCCGAAACCGCCTTGCCCTTTTTGGTGGCTTTTCGCGTTGCCGTTCTTAGGCTTTCCCTGCTTGCCGGGGCCTTTCTGCCCAACGTGCCCATTCGGCTTGCTGCCTTTTCCGTGGTTCTTCGCACGGTCCTTCCCCTTCGGCTTCCCCCCGCCATCGGGGCGAACCAGGCATTCCTTTCCGTAGCCGATAAGGTCTTCACGGCCCGCTTCCTTAAGCGCCTCCATCACCAGCCGGCGGTTCTTGGGGTTGCGGTACTGGATAAGGGCTCGCTGCATTGCCTTTTCGTGCGGCGTGCGCGGGCAATACACTTCCTTCATGGTTCGCGGATCTACCCCGGTGAAGTAGATGCAGGTTGCAACCGTGCTGGGTGTGGGGTAGAAATCCTGTACCTGTTCGGGGTTGAAGCCCATATCGCGGCAGAATTCCGCCAGCTCAACCGCCG
>CAVDWN010000244.1:0-2677 GCA_963612535.1 Sphaerochaetaceae bacterium | reverse complement strand
CTACTTTGCCTTGCCCTGGTTGGCAACGGCGTTGATCTTGGCGTTGATGGTGGCCTCGTCGCCGACGTACTTCTTGTCCAGCACGTTGAAGTCCTTGTCGAAGGTGTACACCAGCGGCACGCCCGTGGGGATGTTCACGCCCACGATCTCGTCGTCGGAGAGCTTGTCGAACTGCTTCACCAGTGCGCGCAGGGAATTGCCGTGCGCAACGATGAGCACGCGCTTGCCGGCGCGCATCTGGGGCTCGATTTCCTCGGTGAAGTAGGGCCATGCGCGGGCGATGGTGTCCTTCAGGCACTCGGCCAAGGGCATCTCGTCGGCAGGTGCGTTGCGGTAGGGGGCCAGAAGGCGCGGGTTGCGCTCGTCGTCTTCCTCCAGTGCGGGCGGACGCACGTCGAAGCTGCGGCGCCAGATCTTCACCTGGTCTTCGCCGTACTTGGCGGCGGTTTCCGCCTTGTTCAGGCCCTGCAGGGCGCCGTAATGGCGTTCGTTCAGGCGCCAGGTCTTGTTCACGGGCAGCCATTCGCGGTCCATTGCGCCCAGGATGTGGTTCAGGGTGTGGATGGCGCGCTTCAGGTACGAGGTGTAGCACACGTCGAAATCGAAGCCGGCCTCGGCCAAGGCGCGGCCGCCATCGGTTGCTTCCTTGCGGCCGGTGTCGGAAAGGTCCACATCCATCCAACCGGTGAAGAGGTTCAACTTGTTCCATTCGCTCTCGCCGTGGCGAACGAGAACGAGCTGCATGGTATCGCTCATGGTGCCATCGCTTTCTGCTCGGTGTGTTCGTTGGAAGGCGCCCGTTGCGGCGTTCGCGCGTGAACGTTTGGGCGGGCGCTCAACCATTTAAGTATGACGGTTCGCGCTGCGTGTTTCCATTTCTTGGGGGAGCGTAGCGTTTCTTTCGTTGGACGGTTTCGGCCCGTTTGCGGCGAAATGGCGTATTGCTGTCCATTGCGCTGTACTGCCGCAGGGCGCTGGCTTGGTAGAATCAGGAAAACATGCGCGTAAGGAGCCAGGTATGAGCGAGATCAAATGCCCCCATTGCGGTGAGGTTTTCCAAGTGGACGAACGCGGATTCGCCGACATTCTGCGGCAGGTTCGCACAGCTGAATTCAACAAGGAATTGGCCGAGCGCGAAGAGCTTCTGAAGACCCAGGCGAAAACCGCTATCGAGCTTGCGGTGAGCAAGGCCCAGCAGGCCGCAAAGGGCGAAACGTCCCAGCGCGATGCGAAGATCGCCCAGCTGCAGCATCAACTTGAGCAGCTTATGGCCGAACGCGAATCGGACAGCCGCGTGTCTGCTGCCCAGCATCAAAAGGAGCTTGCCGATGCCACCGCGCAGCGCGATGCCAAGATCGCGGCATTGGAACAGCAGGTTGCCTCGCAGGAAAGCGCCTTCAAGCAGCAGATAGCGGCCCAGTCGCACGAATATTTCCAGAGGCTGTCGGTGGAACGGGCGGAAGCCGCCCGCAAGGCGGCCGAGGAATCGGCGGAGCTTCAGCAGACCATCGCCTCGCAGAAGCAGCAGCTTGAATCGCAGGAAGCGCAGTTCGCTGCCCAGAAGCAGCTGGCGGTTTCCGAGGCGCGCGCCGAGGCCGAACGCCAGCGCGACGAGCTTGCCGCGCAGGTGAAATTGCAGGAAGCCCAGGCTGCACAGGCCCAGGCCGCCTTGCGCGAGAAGATGGTCAACGAGCTTGCGGCGAAAGACGAGCTTATCAAGTACAAGGACGAGGAAATCGCCCGCGTGAAGGACATGAAGGCCCGTCTTTCCACGAAGATGGTGGGCGAATCGCTGGAGCGCCATTGCGAAACGGAATTCAACAAGATCCGCGCCACGGCATTCCCGAATGCGTATTTCGAGAAGGACAACGACGTTGCCGACGGCACCAAGGGCGACTTCGTGTTCCGCGAGTGCGACCCGGAAACGGGCGAGGAGATTGTCTCCATCATGTTCGAGATGAAGAACGAGAACGACGAAACGCGCACGAAGCACAAGAACGAGGACTTCTTCGCCAAGCTGGATTCCGACCGCACGAAGAAGAAGTGCGAGTACGCCGTGCTGTGCACCATGCTGGAACCCGATAGCGAGCTGTACAACGAGGGCATCGTGGATGTGGGCTACCGTTTCCCGAAGATGTACGTTATACGCCCGCAGTTCTTCATCCCCATCATCTCCATCTTGCGAAACGCTGCATTGGGCGCCCTGAAGTACAAGACCGAGCTTGCCGAGGTGCGCAACCAGAACATCGACATCACCAATTTCGAGGCGTCGATGGAGGATTTCAAAGACAAGTTCGGCCGCAATTACCGCATTGCCAGCGAGAAGTTCCAAACCGCTATCGCCGAGATAGACAAGACCATCGACCATCTGGAGAAAACGAAGAAGGCCCTGCTGGGGAGCGAGAATCAGCTGCGCTTAGCCAACGACAAGGCGCAAGACCTTTCCATCAAGAAGCTCACGCGCAAGAACCCCACCATGAAGGCCCGCTTCGCCGCCCTGAAGGAAGGCGGGGAAGCAGCAGCCGGCGAGGAGTAAATTACCCTACATTTGGGGAGTTATGGATCTGCTGCCCTAACGGGTTGCAAGCTGCTGCTTTGCCGCGCTGCGTGCGCTAGGATAGCCACGTTTTGCGATTACCGGCACCTGAAGGAGGCATGCAGTGGACGGCGAGATGGG
>CAVDWN010000243.1:0-2683 GCA_963612535.1 Sphaerochaetaceae bacterium | reverse complement strand
GCTTAGCCGCGCACTACCCGTCAGCGAAAGATCTTCGCTGCTGGCCCTTGGCTAATTATTGCGACGGCGACGAAGCACTGCAGCGGCTGCAGCCATAAGGCCCGCAAGGCCACCTACGCCAGCAACGGCGGCTGCGTTGTTGTCATCGGCGGTCTTGGGAGACTCAGAAGCCTTCTTGTTGGCATCCTTTTCGCCGGTTGCCTTCTGCTCAGGCTCAACTGCCTTGTCCTTATCAGGGTCAACCGCAGGCTCAACCTCAGTATAGAAGGCATAAAGGGTCGTATCTGCCTCGATGGCCTGGCTGAAATCAACAGGTGTATAAAGAGGATTGCCGTCAGAGTCTTCAAGCGTGGAAGACCAGCCGGTGAACTCATAGCCGTCACAAGAGGGATCGGCGGGCTTAGCAACAGCCTCGCCCTTGTTTACCTCAACCTTGCTCTCGGTCTTATTGAAGTTGTCAACGAACGTAACCGTTACTTTCTCTACAGGAGCAGGCGCATCCTCGTACATCGCGTATACATTGATGCCCTCGCCGGTTACCGTGGCGTCAGCGGGTACGGGAATGGTGCCCTGGTCATCAGTCCAACCCCAGGCCCTGAACTGCTTGCCTTCGGGAGCATTCTCCTTTGCCAGCTCGGTGTAGGCCTCCAGGTTCTCCAGCAAGTTGGAGCCCTCCTCGAACGAGGGGCTTGCCTTCGGGGTGAGCTCATCGCCTCCGTAATAGATGTTCACTTCATAGGAAACGATTTCAGCATACATTGCGTAAACGTAGAGATCGGCGCCTACGGTCATCTCGGAATCGATAGCCACAAGACCTTCGGGGCCATACATACCCCAACCGGAGAAGCGACTGCCTTCAGGGGCGCTTGCGATGGCCTGCTGCTGAAGGGTTTCGTCCTGAGCAAGTGCTGCCAGAAGATTGTCACCGCTCTTGACATTAAGAGTGCCAGCTTGCACCTGGGCATCGCCATAGCCCACAAATGCATTAACGGCATAAGAAGCATCAACGTACTTCGCTTGCACGGTAAGCTCGCCCATAACAGTGTCTTCAGCGTTAATATCTACGCCCTCAGAATACTGCCATCCGCCAAGCATCTTACCCTCGGGGGCTTCTGCCTTGGCAACATCTTCGCATTCGGCCAACGCCTGAAGCAGATTAGATCCCTTCTTCACGCTGATATTGGCGGAAGGATTATACGGGTCGGAACCGTAGATTACATGAACATCGTAGCTTTCAACGTCTTCATAGCTCGCATATACAGAGAGGTTGGAGAGAACAGTTGCGTCCTCTGCAACAACGGAACCGTCACTCCATGTCCAACCGGCAAACTTCTTGCCTTCAGGAGCAGCGGCTTCAGCGTCTGCCTCGTAGGCGGAAATAGCATCGAGGAGATTAGAGCCCTCTGCTACTTCAACCTCTTGCTGGATGGTGTACGGATCTTCACCATAGCCGCCAAGGGAAACAACATACGTCTCAACGTTTACGTACTTCGCATAAACGCTGATGTCACCCATTACTGTGGCGTCAGCGGCGATCGGGTCATGAGTTGCCCACTCCCAGCCAGCAAACTTCATATTGCTAGGAGCAAGTTCCTTAGCCTCATCTTCGTAAGCGGAGAGGAAGTCGAGCAGGTTAGTTCCCTTGTTTACCTTCTTGGCTTCGATGGGGGTTCCTGCGCCCTGACCGCCGTATACGTTAACGGTATAGGTAGTATTGACGTACATCGCGTATACATACGCATCGCCCTTTACCAGTTCGGTAACCGGGATTTCGTAAATTCCGCTTTCACCGTACATGCCCCAACCGGCAAACTCCATACCTTCCGGAGCGTTGTTCTTGGCCTGCTGCTCATACGGTTTAAGGGCTTCATAATACGCAACGCCATCTTCGACCTGGAAGGGAGTTTCAATCTCGGATTCACCCTGACCAGTTGTAACTGTAATGGTGTGCTTTTGAATCTGCTTGCCGTACAGAGCCTTAAGGTAAACGCCCTGGAACACGGTGTCGGTATCGGGGATGACAGCATCTGATCCAGAGTACGCCCAGCCCAGGAACTCCTCGCCCTCGGGGGCGGCGTTCTTTGCCTGGTCCACGTAAGCGCTTAGGGCACCCACATACGTAGCGCCCTCGTCGGCGGTTACGCTAACCGTGTCTTGCCCGATATAGGCGTAGAAGGTAACCTGCTCCGCCGACTTTTTGCCGTACAGAGCCTTAAGGTAAACGCCCTGGAACACGGTGTCGGTATCGGGGATGACAGCATCTGATCCAGAGTACGCCCAGCCCAGGAACTCCTCGCCCTCGGGGGCGGCGTTCTTTGCCTGGTCCACGTAAGCGCTTAGGGCACCCACATACGTAGCGCCCTCGTCGGCGGTTACGCTAACCGTGTCTTGCCCGATATAGGCGTAGAAGGTAACCTGCGACTGCGCGGAAGCGGGGGCTCCTGCATCATGATTCGAATCCTGATCGGCCAATGCCACTGCAGGCACGCTACCAAGAGCGAGCACCAAGCTCAGGCTTGCTGCAACCGCTTTTTTAGAACGCGAGTTTTCCATTTATTCTCCTTTTCTTCCTTCAGCTGCCTGCTGGCATAGTCAGGCTTGTTCCTTTTGTCTATTTCGAATATTAGACTTCGGTCAAAATGGCTTTTGTTGCGCAACATTGCTTAAAATTCCAGTTCAACCC
>CAVDWN010000242.1:0-2687 GCA_963612535.1 Sphaerochaetaceae bacterium | reverse complement strand
GGTCTTTCGCCTGCTGGCTAGTGCGCTGGCCGCAATGGATTAGCCAAATCCTGCGATCTGTTCAAAAATAGAGGGAGTTGATGCCCGCAAAGCTGCCCCAGTGCGTGCGTGGCAAGATTCTAGGCCAAGCCAGCGAAAGGGTTTGCATGGATACTGCAACGCGTTTCAGGAACCGCGTCTTGTTCTCGGTGTGCACCATCGTAACCGGTGCCCTTGCCGGCGCGGCGGTGTGGGCCTTCTTCAAGCTTATGGGTATGGGCTTGGGCTTTCTGTGGGAAGCGTTGCCCGCAATGCTGCTTGAATATGCCGCGCAGGTTGCGCCCGATGCGGTGCAGGCGATGCCGGTGCTGTTCTCGGGCGCGTTCGGCTTCTTGCCGTGGACGCTGCTGCTGTGCCTTGGCGGCGGCTTGGCAATCGGCTTTTTCCAGAAGCGCTTCGGCGAGCTGCCCGAAGACCTTGATGCCGTTATGGCGAAGGTGAAGCAAGACGGCCGCTACGATTACAGCCGCCTAGGGCGCATGTCGGTTGCGGCCTTGCTGCCGTTGGTGTTTGGCGGAAGCGTTGGCCCCGAAGCCGGGCTTACGGGGGTTATCGCGGGCCTGTGCACCTGGGTGGGCGACCGCATGCGGCGCTTCGGGTCGGATTTCAAGGACTTAACCTGCGCAGGCGTGCAAGCTGCTCTTTCGGCGGTGTTCACGGCTCCTTTGTATGGCTTTGTGGCGCCGTTTGCCGGTTCGGCCAGCGACATTCCCGAGCAGGGAACGTTCGTTGCGCCCAAACGGTGGAAGGTGGTGGCCTACCTTTGCGCCGTTGCCGGTGCGCTGTCGGCGTTTCTGGGGCTTGGGGCGCTGTTCGGCGGCGGCATGGCCATGCCGCGCTTTTCGGCTATGAGCGTTGGCAGCGCAGAGCTCTGCTGGCTTGTTGTGCTTGTTGCGGCGGGCTGTGCTGCCGGGTGGCTGTTCCATATCGGCAATGCGCTTTCGGGGAAGGTTCGCGGGCATTTGGACAGCCCGGTTGTGCGCTGCGTGCTTGCGGGGCTCCTGCTTGCCGTTGTTGGCACGGTGTTTCCGCTGGTGATGTTTGCGGGCGAATCCCAAAGTGAGCTGGTTATGCAGAGGTATGCGCAGATAGGCGCCGTTGCCCTTATTGCCACGGGCTTTTTGAAGCCGTTCGTCACGGCGGCCTGCATCAAGCTTGGCTGGCGGGGCGGGCATTTCTTCCCGCTTATCTTCTCGGGCATATGCCTGGGGTATGGGTTCTCGCTGCTTTTGGGAATCGATGCGGTGTTCTGCTGCGCGGCTTGCACGGCGGCCTGCATGGCGGCGGTTATGCGCCAGCCGCTTATGGTGGCCTTGCTGCTGTTCCTGTGTTTCCCGGTTAGCGGCGTGGCGGTGATGCTGGTTTCGGCGTTGGTTGCCGCCGCCGTTC
The DNA here is from genome assembly GCA_963612535.1 of Sphaerochaetaceae bacterium. GTDB lineage: Bacteria > Actinomycetota > Coriobacteriia > Coriobacteriales > Eggerthellaceae > Anaerotardibacter. Next base: position 1,259 of record CAVDWN010000242.1, on the reverse strand, counting down.
CGCTGCCGCGTTGCTTGCAGGCATCTGCCGGTGCGAAGGGCGCTGCTGCGGGAATTGCCCAAGCCGCCGACGAAAGGGGAGGCCGTGATTAACGTACGGACGCTTGTGGATGTGGTTCGCCATTCGGGCTTGGGGCCGCTTACCGTTGTTTTCCTGGTGCTGTTCTTCGCGTGCTCGCTGGTGGTGTGGCTTGCCGACCCCGGCCAGAAAACCCTGGGCGACGGAATGTGGTTCTGCTTCCAGGTGGTTTCCACCATCGGGTTCGGCGATGTGGAGGCAACCTTGGGCGTGGCGCGCGGCGTAAGCGTGGTGCTCAGCGTGTTCTCTATCTTCTACATCGCCATCGTTACCGGCGTGGTGGTGAGCTACGTTACCGAGGCGCTGAAGGTGAAGCGCGGCGACATGCTGGCGAAGTTCGCGGACAACCTGGTGCGCGTAGACAAGATGACCCCCGAAGAGCTTTCCCAATTCGCGGAAAGCGTGCGCGAATACCGGCGGCGTAGGTAACTGCCCGATGGGCGATATCTGACCGGCGATGCCGGCTGCTGTGTGCGAAACGGCAGCTCCCGGTAGTTTTCCGCATCGTTAAACCTGCTGTTCCGACCGCACCCGTAATGGCGGCGGGTGTATGGTTCTGGCGGAATATACACTGGTTGTAGCCGAATTGCGGCCTTGCGGGGCTGGCTGTTCAGCGCGTACGTGAACCGCAGCAACAGGGAAAGGGAATGCCATGGAATTCAATGAAGTTATCGCCAACCGCTATTCGTGCAAGAAGTTCGACGGCAACGCTGTGCCGGCCCAGAAGATCGAGGCCATCTTGAACGCCGCACGCCTTGCCCCAACGGCGAAGAACCTGCAGGAGCAGCATATCTACGTGGTGCAGTCCGCCGAAAAGCTTGCGGTTATCGACGAGATCACCCCTTGCCGTTACAACGCGCCGTGCGTTGCGGTTGTTGCCTTCGATGCCGAGAATACGTTCACGTACCCCGGTGGCGAGCGCGATTCGGGGGTGGAGGATGCCAGCATCGTGGCAACGCATATGATCCTGGCCGCCTGCAATGAAGGGGTGGACAGTTGCTGGATCAACCTGTTCGACCCTGCGGTTGCCAAGGAAAAGCTGGGGCTGCCCGAAAACGAGGAAGTGCTTATGCTGCTGGATTTGGGCTATGCCGCCGAGGGCGCCGGCCCGCTTCCGAAGCACACCAGCCGCAAGCCGCTCAGCGAAACGGTGACGTACCTGTAGGGCGGGCCAAGCGGGT
>CAVDWN010000241.1:0-2706 GCA_963612535.1 Sphaerochaetaceae bacterium | reverse complement strand
CCCACGTCGCTGCGTTTCCAAACCCGTTCGCGCCGGGCGGGGCCTGCGCAGCTCGGCGCTGCCCCAGCGCATGTCGCCGCCCACCGCGGCTCGGCAGCGCCGGGGGTAGGGGCGGCGTAGAATGTAAAAAGCCTGGTGGTTGCTGTGGCCGTTTCGTTTTTGGCACTATTGCACAACGGAGCTTAACGGGATCCCGGGCAAGGCGTTTGTTGGTGTGGAAGGGGCCTTATGATAAGCATCAAGAATGTGAGCAAGTCTTACGACGGCGGAAAGAGCTATTCCGTGAAGAGCCTTTCCTTGGAAATCAAGGACGGCGAGATATTCGGCTTGCTTGGCCCCAACGGTGCCGGTAAATCTACTTTGCTGAACATGCTGGTTGGTGTGCTTGACCCTACGCAGGGCTCTATTGAGATTGACGGCATCGACGTTGCCAAGTCCCCGGTGGAAGCTAAGCGCCGCCTTTGCTACGTAAGCGATTCGCCAGATCATCTTCTTCGATTGAAAGGCCGCGAATACTTGCAGTTCATCGCGGATATCTACGGCGTTCCAACCGAAACGCGCGTTGCCCGCGTTAAAGAGCTTGCCGAAGAATATGGCATGGCCGGCGAGCTGGACAACCAGATCCGCTCGTATTCCCATGGTATGCGCCAGAAGATGATGGTTATGGGCGCGCTTCTTCCCAATCCTGATGTTTGGGTGCTCGATGAGCCCATGACCGGCCTTGACCCGAAGGCGTCGTGGCTGCTGAAGCAATCCATGCGCAAGCATGCCGATGCGGGAAAGACGGTGCTGTTTAGCACACACGTCCTCGATGTTGCCGAGAAGGTAGTGGATCGCGTAGGCGTTGTTGCCCATGGCGAGCTTCTGTTCGTAGGCACCGTAGACGAAATGCGCGAGCAATTCCGCAAAAACGGCTCCTTGGAGGAAATGTTCTTGGAGCTTACGAGCGAGGAATCGCCGCTTTCCGCTGACGCCGTTGATGGCGGGGCTGAGTAGCATGGTCGATTTCTCTTTTGCCCAGTTCCGCACCATGCTCTCCGTTATCAGACGGGGCGAGGTGCGTGACGGGATCGATGCCGAGGGCTTGCTGGGCGACTTTTCGGAAAAGACGCCTACCGCCGGGAGGCGCGTGCTTTCGGGTGTGCTGCTGGCTGTGCTGGCCGTTGTCCTTTTCGGTGTGGGCTCCCTCATGTCCTCAGCTGATATCGACATCGTCCAGGTGTTCTTCATGATGATCGCCATGCTGGTGGTGCTGGTTGTGATCGTGGGCTTTTTCCAGGCGGTGAATACCCTGTACTTCGCGAAAGACACCGGTTTTTACCTGGCGTTGCCCATTTCGGCGGTCACGATCATTGCCGCGAAGCTGGCTTACTTCATCTGTTCGCAGGTTCTCGTGAACTGCATCGTTGTGGCGTTCGGGTTGGGCTTTCTGTCCGGAAGGGGAGCGGATGCATCGAGCTATGTGGCCCTTGTGCTGGCGTTTTTGCCGTGCGTGATCGCAACCGCCCTGGCTCTTATCATCATTGTTATTCCGGTGATGCGCTTTTCGCGCGTTGCGGCAGACAAGGACAGGTTCTCGCGCATCTTCGGCGTGCTGACTACTGTCGTCACGTTGCTTATCGCTTTTGCGGCGAATTTCGGGACAAACAACATCTCTTCGTCGACGATGTCGTCCATGGGCGATGTTGTTTCCCATGGTGCCGTGAGCGTGGTGTTGGCCATCGTGTGCGCGCCGACCCTGCTTATTTCCGAGGTGTTCAGCGGCAATGCCGTTCTGGGGCTTTTGGGCATGTACGTTTTGGCAGCGCTCTATGTTGCGGTAACGGCGCTGTTCGCCAAGAAGTGGTACTTTGCGGGCGTTCAGGGCATGCAGAGCGGTTCCGGCAAGAAGAGCCGTAAACGCTATTCCGAAGGCGATCTTGGGGGCGCGGTAAAGCAACGCAGCCAGTTCAAGGCATTTCTGTCGCAGGATGTGGCGACACTGCTCCGTGTGCCCGCCTTCTTCCAACAGTTCGTGGCCTCCATGATCCTGGAACCGGTGGCTGTTGTGGCGATTGCTGTTATGGGCATTTGCCTCCGAGACACTGAGGCAACCAACGAGGTACGGGATCTTGTACTTGCATCCAGCATCGACGCGAATACGCACCTGGCCTTGTTGATAGCGGCCCTGGTTGCCGGCGTTTTCAGCTGTTTAACCTCGCACATGTACGCCTTTGCGCTTGGGCGTGACGGCGAGGACTTCTTCTTCATGCGCGCCATGCCCATGAACATGCGCGACTACGTTATGGCGAAGTTCACGAGCGGCTATCTTATTACCCGTGTACCGTTGTTCGTGGCGATTCTGGTTGTCTTGATTGTGCTTGGCGTCGCAGTGGATGTTGCAGTGCTTTCGATGTTGGCGTTTGCCTTGCCCCTGACAGCGGTTGATTTGACCTTGTTCGCCCTTGGCAGCAGAAAGCCGCAGCTTAAATGGGAAAACGAGGCGCAGCTGCTGAAGCAGTCGAACCTGTATCTGTACTTGTTCCTTGCGGTCGTGATCGGCATTGTCGCCTTCGCTGTGCCTGGTACTGTGGCGTTTGCGTTCTCTGTGCTGGGGATATCTGGATATGCGGGTGCGCTCGCGATGCTTGTCGTCTGTGTTGGTGAATGCGTGGGCGCGGCTGCCTATATGCTGCTAGCCGCCCCAGACAACATGGAGCTTGCACG
>CAVDWN010000240.1:0-2716 GCA_963612535.1 Sphaerochaetaceae bacterium | reverse complement strand
GCCACGGGGAAGCCGTACTTTTCCTGCACTTCCTTCTGCGCGGTTTTCACGCCGCCCTTGCCCACTTCCATGCGGTTCAGGGAAACGATAAGGCCCTTCACCTGCACATCGGCGGCGCCCATCAGGATGGGATACGTCTCGTCGATGGACTTGCCGGAAGTGGTAACGTCTTCCACCATCACCACGCGGTCGCCATCGTGCAGGTCGGCGCCCAGCAGGTTGCCCTTGTCGGCGCCGTGGTCCTTAACCTCCTTGCGGTTACAGCAGTACTTCACTTCCTTGCCGTAGAGCTCCTGCAGCGCAATGGCGGTAACCACCGAAAGCGGGATGCCCTTGTAGGCAGGACCGAACACCACGTCGAAATCCAAGCCGAAGTTGTCGTGGATGGCGCGGGCGTAGTACTCGCCCAGGCGCTTCAGCTGGGAACCGGTAACGTAGGCGCCGGCATTCATGAAGAAGGGCGACTTGCGGCCGCTCTTAAGCGTGAACTCGCCGAACTTGAGCACCTGGCTTTCCACCATGAACTCGATGAATTCCTTCTTGTATGCCTCCATGCGGCCCACCCTTCTAGAATGTGTGAAACTGGCTTCAGCAATCATAGCAGCTAATGCTATGGCGAATCAGCGGTCGCGGTAGAACCCGTCCATAGCCTTGTACACGTCGATCTCCCACTGGCGGCGGTGGCTCTTGGCAACCGTGTCCAGGATCAGGCCGGTGACGAAGGAAAGCGCGCCGCAGCCGGCAAGCGCCATGGACCCCAGCATGGTGGGGATGCGCGGCACCAGGCCGGTGGAGGCGTACTCGGCGATGACCGGGATGCCCGCCACCACGGCCAGCACCAGCAGGATCAGCGCCAGCCAGCCGAAGAAGGCCAGCGGGCGGTAGTCCTTGAACAGGCTGGTGATGGCCTTCAGCACCTTGGCGCCGTCGCCGAAGGTGGAGAGCTTCGAGAAGCTGCCCTCGGGGCGGTCGCGGTAGTCGATGGGCACGTCCTCGATGCGCCAGCGCTTGTCCACCGCGTGGATGGATATCTCGGTCTCGATCTGGAAGCCCTCGGAGAGCACCGGCATGGTCTTCACGAACACGCGGTTGAAGGCGCGGTAGCCCGTCATCACGTCCTCGAAGGCGAAGCCGTAGATGCGCTTGATGAGCCAGCGCACCAGGTCGTTGCCGAAGCCGTGGAAGGCGCGGTCGTTCTCCTCGCCGTAGGAGCCGTTGGAAAGGCGGTCGCCCACCGTCATGTCGGCGCGGCCGGCGCGCAGGGGCTCGATGAGCGCCGGGGCGGCCTCGGCCGGGTAGGTGTCGTCGCCGTCCACCATGATGTAGTAGTCGGCGTCGATGTCGCGGAACATCGAGCGCACCACGTTGCCCTTGCCCTGGCGGCCCTCGAAGCGCACGATGGCGCCGTGGTCGGCGGCGATCTTCGACGTCTCGTCCTTGGAGTTGTTGTCGTAGACGTAGATGTCGGCGTCGGGCAGGACGCGCTTGAAGTCGTCCACCACCTTGCCGATGGTGACCGCCTCGTTGTAGCAGGGTATGAGCACTGCGACCTTTTCAGCCATCTATCTGCTCCTTCGTATTCGAACTAGCGGGAATGCGGTTTACACGTTGAACTTGAAGTGCATGACGTCGCCGTCCTGCACCACGTAATCTTTGCCCTCTTGGCGCAGCTTGCCGGCATCGCGGCAGCCCTTTTCGCCGCCCAGGGCAACGTAGTCTTCATAGGAAGCGGTTTCGGCCTTGATGAAGCCGCGCTCGAAATCGGTATGGATAACGCCTGCGGCCTGCGGGGCCTTGGCGCCCACGGGGATGGTCCACGCGCGCGTCTCGGTTTCGCCGCTGGTGAAGTAGCTCTGCAGCCCCAGCAGCTTGTAGGCCTCGCGGATAAGGCGGGAAAGGCCGCTTTCGTCGAGCCCCAGCTCTTCCATGAAGATGGCGGCCTCTTCCGGGTCGAGCTCGGCCAGGTCGGCCTCGATCTTGGCGCTGATGGGCACCGGGCGCTGGCCGTCGATCTCGGGCAAATCGGCTGCCACCTTGTCTTCATCGACGTTGGCGATGTAGAGCATCGGCTTCATGGTAAGCAGGCACAGCTCGCGGATGGCATCCTGCTCTTCTTCGGAAAGGCCCAGCTGCAGGGCGCGCTTGCCCTCGTTCAAGCCTTCCAGCACCTTCTTCGCGGTTTCGAAGTTGATGGCCTTCTCCTTGTAGCGCTTGCCTTCCTTTTCCAGGCGGGGCAGGGCCTTCTCTATCGTGGCGATGTCGGCCAGGATAAGCTCGGTCTTGATGGTTTCCACGTCGCTTTGCGGATCGACCTTCTTGGAAACGTGCTCTACGTTCGGGTCGCTGAAGAAGCGCACCACCTCGCAGATGGCGTCGGTCTCGCGGATGTTGGCAAGGAACTTGTTGCCCAGGCCCTCGCCCTGCGAAGCGCCGGCAACCAAGCCTGCGATGTCAACGAATTCCACCGTTGCCGGGATGATCTTGGCGGGATGGTCGATTGCCGCCAGCCCATCAAGGCGCTTGTCGGGAACGGGAACCAGGCCCACGTTGGGCTCGATGGTGGCGAAGGGGTAGTTCGCCGCAAAGCCGCTCTTCTTCGTAAGCGCGGTGAACAGGGAGGACTTGCCAACGTTGGGCAGGCCCACAATGCCGATGGAAAGAGACACGTTCGCTCCTAATCAATATCAAAAATCCGTGCCCTTCATCATACAGCACC
>CAVDWN010000239.1:0-2722 GCA_963612535.1 Sphaerochaetaceae bacterium | reverse complement strand
TCGCAGGCGTTCTCTGCTGCCGCAGAGATGATGCAGGCCGGCGCAGACCCCGTTGCCATCAACCGTGAGTTCTTCCAGAACCGAACCCTTGCCAGCGTCCAGCTGGAGCAGATCGTCATCCAGAAGATGACGCTGCATCACGGCGGCTCTTTGGCGGTCTCCAGCTTGACGAAGGCCGATTTCGCCCAATGCAATGCGGTGAAAGCCGATGCCGAGCCCCTGATCGATACTTTGCGTTCCATCAACGGCGTTCGCGTTGCGCTTATCCTTCGCGAAAGCGATCCGGGCGAGGTGCGCGGCAGTATGCGCGCCAAAGACGATTCGACCGATGTTGCCCAGGTTGCCCGCAGGTTCGACGGCGGTGGGCATAAGGCTGCTGCCGGCTTTACTTTCCACGGTTCGCTGGAAGATGCGCTGGTTCAGGTGGTAGAGGCTATAGACCAGCTTTGCTTCCCTGGCGCCGAAGAAGGCGGTGCGTAGGATGGCGAAACGTGGAGCTTCCGGGCTAAGCCGCCTGGTGGCGGTAAACAAGCCTGTTGGCATGAGCTCGCACGATGTGGTGAACCGCTGCCGCAAGATCTTCAACGAGCGGCGCGTGGGGCATACGGGCACGCTGGATCCTTTGGCTTCTGGCGTCCTTGTTGTGTGCGTGGGGCCCGCCACGCGCCTTGATGCCTACATGGTTGGCCATGGCAAGCGCTACCGCATGGGCGTTCGCTTCGGCATCGGCACCGAAACCGACGATGCCGAAGGAGCGGTTTCCAAGGTGCTGCCCGTGCCTTCCCAGGTGTTCGACGAGGATTTCGCCCGCGAATACGTTTCCTCTTTGATTGGCAAGGGTACGCAGGTTCCACCTGTTTACTCGGCCATCAAGGTGAATGGGCGCAAGGCCTATGACGCCGCACGAAAGGGCACCGTTATCAACCTGGAGCCGCGCGAGTTCGAGGTGTTCGACGCGAAGCTCAACGAGGTGCGCGAGGTCCTTGATGACGAGGGGCGCCGCCTTGCCGAATGGGTTGTCGAGATGAGCGTCTCGAAGGGCACTTACATGCGCTCCATTGCACGCGATATGGGCCGCGACCTGAAAACGGCTGCCCATGTGTCTTCGCTAGAGCGCACTATTGCGGGAAACGTCACCCTCGAAGAATGCTATACGCTCGAAGAGCTTGAGCAGAGCCCCGATGGTGCGCAGCTCGATCCGCTTCGGGTACTGGGGGTTCGCTACGCTTTTGCGCGCGATGATATTGCCCGCGCTGTTGAAAATGGCGCCATCCTTCAGGCCGATGCGCTTTCCCTGAACGAGCCTATCAGGGTAGACGCCTTCGCGCCGTGCGCCTGCACCACGAGCGTGTTCGCATCCGCCGACCCTCCCCGCGATGGGGAAGTCGTTGGCGTTGTTGCCGCCAACAGGCTTAAGGCATTGTACGAGTACTGTGAGTCCGAGCATCGCTACCGTTGCCGATGCGTGTTTTCGATAGGTGTAGAACGTGGCACAGCTTTATAACGTCGACGATAACTTCGACCATTCCTTGTTCGAGAATTCCTCGTGCGCATTCGGTGTGTTCGACGGAGTGCATAAGGGCCATCAATACCTTTTGGCATGCGCGCAGGAAACCGCCCATGTTACCGGCGGCCAGTCCATCGCGCTGACCTTCGATATCGATCCCGACGAGATCTTCCATCCTGATCGCCTGCGCAAGCTCCTGAGCAACGAGCGCCGCATCGCCCGTTTGATGGAAAGCGGGGTAGACGCCGTAGTGGTGCTTCCCTTTACCCTGGAGTTCGCTGCGCTGAGCCCCGTCGAGTTCCTTGCGAAGACCTTCAACGGCCATGCGCCTGCGCATTTGCATGTTGGCCTGGATTTCCATTTCGGCGCGAAGGCGGCCGGCTCCGTTTCCGATTTGGGGGAGTGGGGCGCCGAGGCGGGAACGCATATCGACGCGCACAACCTCCAAAGCGCCGATGGTGCTCCTATCACCGCCACCCGCATCCGCAAGCTGCTGGGCGTCCACGATCTGGATGAGGCCGAAAAGCTGTTGGGAAGGCGCTTTTCTTTGGTGGAAAAGGTTCGTCCCGGGCGCGGCCAGGGTGCTGACATGGGCTTCTCTACTGCAAACCTGTATATCGAGCCGGAGCGCCGCGTTCTTGCCGAAGGCGTGTATGCCGCCTATGCCCTGGTGGACGGGCAGCGCTACCGCGCCGCGGTTTCCATGGGCGTTTCACCGGTGTTCAAGGACGCCACCGATGCTACGTGCGAGGTGCATATCCTCGATTTCGACAAGGATATCTACGGCGAGTGCATCGAGGTGGAGTTCGTCGAGTTCCTTCGCCCCATGATCAAGTTCGACAGCACCGAAGAGCTCATCCGCACGGTAATGGGCAATATCGAGTATTGCCGCGCCCTGCCTCTTTAACCGGCATTCCGTTCTTCTGCCAGAAAGGGTTTTCCGATAATCTCCGACGAGGACATACGCAAGGTTCGCGAAGCAAACGACCTGGTTGAGCTTTTCGGCGAGCGAGCCGTTATGCGTCAGCGGGGCAAGGACTTCTGGTGCTGCTGCCCGTTCCATCAGGAGAAAACGCCCTCTTGCAAGGTCGATTCGGTTTCGCAGACCTGGCATTGTTTCGGCTGCGGCGAAGGCGGCGACATCATCACGTACGTGCGCAAGCTCGACGACGTTGATTTCGTTGATGCCGTGCGCTTCCTTGCCAGAAGGGCGGG
>CAVDWN010000238.1:0-2728 GCA_963612535.1 Sphaerochaetaceae bacterium | reverse complement strand
TCGGCGCCGGGCTCGGCATCCACGCCGTAGATCTGCTCCATCTGGGCCTTCGACCGGGCAACCTCGCCCAGCACCATGCGCTCGGTGAACCATTCCTCCACATCGGCGTACACCAGCGAGCGCTGGGGCTCGTTCAGTATCTCGTGGCGCATGTGCGGGTAGATGACCACCTGCACGTCTTCCACACCTTGGCTGCGGTACAGATCGGCAGCGGCCTGCACGCCCTTGCCGCAGGAGCCCACCGGGTCTTCGGCGCCGGCGATGAACAGCAGCGGGAGCGAATCGGGCACGGCAGCCGCGCTCTTCTTGCTTGCCACCTCCTGCGTAAGGTCGGTCAAAGTGGCGTACCCGCCCACCGAGAACATCTGGCCCGAAAGCGGGTCGGCCTCGTAGGCGTCTACCACGCCCGGGTCGGTGCATATCCAGTCGTTTTCGGTGCGCGCGTCCTTTATGGACGATGAAAACGCCCCTACCACCAGGGAATCCACGGTTTTGGAACGGTATTCTTCCCCACGGAACGTGCCGATAAGGCGCGAAAGGGTGCGCCCCGCCACCGAAACCGCGCGCGGCTGGTTCCCCGTGCCGCACAGGACGGCACCCGCAAGGCCTTCAGGGCTGCGCGACATGCTGGCGCGCGCCACGAAGCTGCCCATGGAATGCCCGAACAAAAACAAGGGCAACGTGCCGTCTTCGCGCACGAAGGCAAGCGCTGCCTTGCGCACGCGCAGCACGTCTTCCAGAAGGACTTCCTTGCCGTTGCGCAGGGGAAGATGGCCCAGTTCATCGGGTGAGCCCACGCTCTTGCCGTGGCCCACATGGTCGTGGCCGAACACCACATAGCCAAGCCCGGCCAAGAAACGCGCGAACGAATCGTAGCGCTCGATATGCTCGGCCATGCCATGGACAAGCTGCACCACGCCGCGCCTGCTGTACACCGGGTCGGGCAGCCACAGCAGAACACGCAGCCACGACTTCCCATCGGAGGAAAGCGTGGAGCTCTCTTGCCGGAGCGGGTAAACGTTGCGTCCCATTGCCCGCCCCTAGGAAAGAGCGCGGATGTCGGAAATGGTGATGGCGCCTTCCCTCATGAGCACCGGATGGTCGCCCGAGGCGCAGTCGACGATGGTAGAGGCGATGCCGCTCTTCTCCTCCTCGTCGGAGATGGCAGCACCGACCGCCGCGAAGATGGACGGGTCTATCTCGTCGAACGCAATGGTGTTCTTCTGCCCCGAAAGGTTGGCCGAAGTGGTGGCGATGGGGCAGCCCAACTGGGCAATAAGGTTGTGCGCGGTGGGGTTCGCCGGCATGCGCAGGCCGATGGTGCCCTCTTCGGAGCGGAACGCCTCGGGAACCTGGTCGCTCGCCTTCACGATGATGGTAAGCGGCCCGGGCCAGAACGTGCGTGCCAGGGCGAAGGCGAAGTCGGGAACCACCTTGCCGTACTTGGAAAGGTCTTCGATGCTGCCTACCAGCCAGGCGATGGGCTTGGAAGGCTCGCGGTGCTTGATGGCGAAAAGCTGCTCGGGGCTTGGCGCATGCATAACGGAAACGCCCAGGCCGAACAGGGTATCGGTGGGGAAAACGACAGGCTGGCCGTGCTTGAGCGCAGCCAAAGCCTCTGATGAGGTTTGCGGGATCTGAGACATGTGCATCAGCTTTCGTGTTTAGGGTGCGTTGATCGCGGGCCTTATTGGCGCACGCGATGCCAGGCAGAGTCACAGTTGCTTTATCATACCGCGCCTTACTGCGCCAAAAGGGCTGAAACGCCATTCATAACGGCAATCAGCCCATTCGTTACCTTCGAAGGGCGCTACTGCTGGTAGCGCTGGGCAACCTTCTGGGCAACACGCAGGCCATCGCATGCCGCCGACATGATGCCGCCGGCAAACCCCGGCCCCTCCCCGCAGGGGAACACCCCGTTGCCCTGAACCGCTTCCAGGTCGCTTGAAGCAGCAAGGAACCGTGCCTGCAGGTCTTTCCCGCGGCAGATGCGCACCGGCGACGAGCTGCGCGTCTCGGGCGCCGTCATAAGGGCATCGGGGCTGTCGAAGCCCTTCAGCTTGCGCCCTAGCAGCGGCAATGCGCTGGCAAGCGATTCGCCTACGAAGCCGGGAAGGCACTCGGCAATGGGCGCCTGCACCACGCCACGGCCGTAGGTGGGCTGAACCTGCCCGCCCGAAGACGGAGCAGCGGCCGGGGACGCCCCGCCCGAACGGCATGGCGCACAGCCGGCCGAACCTGAAACCCTGGTGCCCTTCTGCCGCGTAAGGAAATCGCCCACCCGCTGGGCAGGGGCCTGATAGGGCTTTCCGCCATGATCGAGAGAAAGGCGATAGGCCGCTTGCTCGATAGAGCGTTGCAGTTCCACGCCGGCAAGCACATCGCTGCCGCCGAAATCGGAAGGGTCGACGTTCACCAGCACAGCGGAATTGGCGTTCTTGCCCGCACGCGCATAGCGGCTCATCCCGTTGGTGACGACGCCGCCTTCCTCGCTTGCCGCCGCAACCACTTCACCACCTGGGCACATGCAGAAGGTGTACACGCTGCGCTTATTGGGCAGGTGCACGGCAAGCTTGTACTCGGCGGCACCGAGCGCGGGGTGGCCGGCCGCCTTGCCCCACTGCGATTCGTTGATAAGCGCCTGCGGATGCTCGATGCGCACGCCCACGGAAAAGGGCTTCTGCTCCATGGCGAAGCCCTCGTTGCGGCACAGCTCGAACACATCGCG
>CAVDWN010000237.1:0-2738 GCA_963612535.1 Sphaerochaetaceae bacterium | reverse complement strand
CCCAGGAAGTCCATCTTCAGAAGGCCCAGGTCGGGCGTGTAATGGCCGTCGTACTGGGTGATGATGCCGCCGCCCTTGGTGTCGCGCTTCATGGGCACGTGGTCGCTCATGGGGTCGCGGCAGATGATGGTTGCGCAGGCATGCACGCCTTCGCCGCGCACGTGGCCCTCGATGGACTTCGCCGCATCGATAACCCGCTGCACGTCTTCTTCCTGCTGGTAGGCTTTCTGCAGGTCGGGGTTGGTTTCCAGGGCGCGGTCGATGGTGATGCCCAGCTCGCCGCCGATCATCTTGCAGATGCGGTCGCCCACGGCATAGGGGTAGTCCAGCACGCGGGCAGCGTCGCGCACGGCGTTCTTCGCCTGCAGCTTGCCGAAGGTGATAACGCCGGCCACATGGTCTTCGCCGTAGAACTCGCGGATGTGCTCGATAACGTCCTGGCGATGCTGATCGTCGAAGTCGACGTCGATATCGGGCATCTCCACGCGCTCGGGGTTCAGGAATCGCTCGAACATCAGGCCGTTCTTGATGGGGTCGAGGTCGGTGATGCCCATGGCGTACGTGCACAGCGAGCCAGCAGCCGAGCCACGGCCCGGGCCTACGCCGATGCCATGCTCGCGCGCCCAGCGGATGTACTCCTGCACGATAAGGAAGTAGGCCGGGAAGCCCTGCTGGATGATGATGTCGGCCTCGTACTCGTACTGCTCCAGCACCGACTTCTCCTTGCCGGTGTTGTCGGCAAGCACCACGGTGCGCCATTCGGGGCCGTAGCGATGCTCCAGGCCCTTCTCGCATTCCTCGCGGAAGAGCATTTCCTCGGTATAGCCTTCGGGCAGCGGGAAGCGCGGCAAGATCTCGTCTCGCTCCAGCTCGACGTTGCACTTCTCGGCCAGCAGCACCGTTTCGTCGCAGGCCTCGGGGAAGTCTTTCAGCGCGGTGCGCATCTCTTCCTCGGTCTTCATGTAGAACTGGTCGTTCGGGAACTTGAAGCGCTTTTCCTGGCTCATCGTGGCGTTCGTGCCGATGCACAGCATGATGTCCTGCGCACGCGCGTCTTCCTGCGTAAGGTAGTGGAAGTCGTTGGTGGCGATGGTCTTCAGGCCCAGCTGCTTGGCGATCTGGGTGAGCTTGCAGTTCATCTCGTACTGGGTCATGCCCGCGTTGGTGGTGATGCCCTGGTCTTGCAGCTCGATGTAGAAATCGCCCGGCTCGTACAGGGCGGCGAAGCGCTTGGCCCAATCGATGGCCTCGTCGAAGCAGCCGGCGTCGATGCAACGCGGGATAACGCCGGCGATGCACGCGCTGGTGGCGATCATGCCCTCCGCGTACTTTTCCAGCATCTCGAACGTGGTGCGCGGGCGGTAGTAGAAGTTGTCTACGTGGCTTTCGGAAACCAGTTTCAGCAGGTTGTGGTAGCCCGTGTTGTTCTTCGCCAGCAGGATCATATGGTGAAGCTTCTGCTTCTGCTTCTTCAGCTCGCTGTCGGTGGTGAAGTACACCTCGCAGCCGAAGATGGGCTTCACCTTCTTGCCGGTTTCCTTTTCCACCTTGCGGCAGGCTTCGTCCAATTCGGGAACGCCCGACATAACGCCGTGGTCGGTGATGGCAACGGCGGGCATGTCCAGGTCTGCGGCGCGCTTCACCATGTCGTAGATATGGGTTGCGCCATCGAGCAGGGAATATTCAGTATGGTTGTGCAAGTGTACGAACGCCATGTGCTCTCCTGTTTCTTTCCTGCTGCTTTGTCTCTTCGCTGCCATTGTGCCACCCGGGCAGGCCTGTGCCGATGGTCAAACGGCAAGGAATGCAGGATAGACAAAAAGGCGCCCGGTTTCCCAGGCGCCAAACGCGTCTATGGCTGCGCCGTTACCGGTCGGATGGGTCCTTGGGGGCAGAAGCCATGTTCACCGCAGGGGTTTCGGCGGCGTTGCCCTGGCCGAAACTCACCACCGGGGCGCCCGCGGCGGCGGCGTTGGCATCGAAGCTTTCCTTCTTCTTGAAGCCGAAGGGGCCGGCAACCAGCATGCCGGGGAACGTTTCGATGGCGTTGTTGAACTTCATCACCACGTCGTTGTAGCTCTGGCGCATGTAGCTGATCTTGTCTTCCGTGGCGGTGATTTCCGACTGCAGCTGCTGGAAGTTCTGGTTCGCCTTCAGGTCGGGGTACGCCTCGGAAATGGCGAACAGGCTCTTCAGCGTGTCGGAAAGCACGTTGTCGGCCGCCATCTTCTGCTCGGGCGTGGTGGCATGGGCAACCGCGGAACGGGCCTCGGTCACCTTCTGCAGGGTGCCGCTTTCGTGGGCGGCGTAGCCCTTCACGGTTTCCACCAAGTTGGGGATAAGGTCCAGGCGGCGTTGCAGCTGAACGTCGATCTGCGCCCAGGCGTTGTCTACCCGGTTGCGCAGCTGAACCAGGTTGTTGTACAGCGCGATGACGATTATTGCCAGCACCACGATGATGGCAACGATGACGATTACGGTAACCATGGCTTCTCCTGTCGTTGGGTTACAAGGTAAGTCTATACGGTTTCAACCACCGCAACGCCCAACGGTGAGAAAGACGTTACGCGGCACCACCATTCGTGCTTGTGGGCTTCCACGGAAGCAGCCGTTGCCGCCTCGTACGAATCGCATACCAGGCACACGGCCGATCCGCTGCCGCATACCACTGCATCGGCAACGCCGGGCAGGGTCTTGCCCCACTCCAGGATCTGGCCCACCTGGGGCGTAACGGCGCA
>CAVDWN010000236.1:0-2757 GCA_963612535.1 Sphaerochaetaceae bacterium | reverse complement strand
CGAGCGCCTGATTCGATTCCCGCAAATACAAGGAAGGCGCTGAACCCGCAGGTCCAACGCCTTCCATTCGCGGTTATGTTGCAGCGCCTTTGCCGTGCTCAGCCCGGGCGGCCGCTCCTACTGAAGAAGGTCGCAGATCTTGCCCAGCAGGGGCTCGAAGCTCACGCCGCGGTTCTTGAAGTCGGGCTGCTTGCTGGAAACGATCATGGCGTCGTGCGTCAGGCTGCCGGCGAATTCCACCGCTTCCTGCAGGCCCTTACCCGCCATGATGGCCGCCAGCAGGCCAGAGCAGTACAGGTCGCCTGTGCCGTGCAGCATGAAGGGCAGGTACTCGTTCTTCGCCTCGAACAGCTCGCAGTCCTGGCCGGCAACGAAGTTGCGGATGATGCCGTCGCCGCGCTGGATGCCCTTCAGCACCACGTTCTTCGCGCCCTTCGCCAGCAGCGCGTCGATGATGCGCTTGGCCTCTTCGTCGGAGATGTCCACGCCACCCCATTCTTCGCCGATGGGCTCGCCCAGGATGATGGCTGCCTCGGTGAGGTTGGGGGTAAGGATGTCGGCGTCGCAGGCAAGATCGGCCATGGCCTGGCACAGCTCGGGGGTGTAGGTGGGGTACACCTTGCCGTGGTCGGCCATTACCGGGTCTACCACGCGCAGCGCCTTGGGGTAGCGATCGTACAGGTTGCGGATGATTTCCACCTGCTCGGGCGCGCCCAAAAAGCCCGAGTACACTGCGTCGATCTCAACGCCGATGCCCTGCCAGGCTGCCAGGTAGTCGGAAAGGATGTCGGTGGTGTCGTGCATGTACCAGCCGGGGAATGCCGTATGGGAAGAGAACAGCCCGGTGGGCACGGGGCACACATCGCAGCCGCCGGCGGAAACCACGGGAATGGCCACGCCCAGCGAGCACTTGCCGTAGCCGCACAGGTCGTGCACAGCGGCAACGCGCGGGATGTAGTCGGGGTTGGCAGATCGGTTGTAAAGGACGGTCTGGGTCATTATTTCTCTTCTTCCTCGTCGAAATCCCATAGGTCTTCGGTGCGCTCGCCGCGGTCCTTGAAGGTACGGCGCGTTTTGTATTCAAGCACGGCGGCAATGATAGTGGTTATGACCAGGCAGGCCAAAACCATGCATCCAATGCCTTCGATGGTCTCGAACAGGAAGTGGTACAGCTCTCCGAAATCCATGCTTTCCTCTCGCGGATTTGTTCATTGCGCGAACCGCCCTGCTCGGCATGTTCGCCATTGGAATAAGAGTATACTAGCGTCACTGCATTCCAAGCAGCTATTCACCAGTCCAAGCACATCGAAAGGGCAGCTATGCTAGACATTCGGTTCGTCCGTGAACATCTTGACGAAGTCGCTGTTGCGATGAAGAACCGCAACCATTCGTGGGACTCCCAGCGCTTCCAGGAGCTGGACGAATCACGTCGCGCATCAATCGCCAAGGAAGAAGAGCTGCAGGCCCAGCGCAACGCCATCTCCAAGAGCATCGGCAAGCTGATGGGCGAAGGCAAGAAGGAAGAAGCCGAGGCTGCCAAGGCCCAGGTTTCCCAGCTGAAGGATCAGATTGCCAAGTTCGGCGCCGAGCGCGCTGCGGTCGACGAAGAGCTGCGCAACCTGCTTCTGGCCACCCCGAACATGCCGGCCGATTCCACCCCGGTGGGCAAGGATGAAGACGACAACCCCGAGGTTCGCCGTTGGGGCACCCCGCGCAACTTCGAGGCCGAGGGCATTCAGATGAAGCCCCATTGGGACTTGGGCGCAGAGCTCGGCATCATCGATTCCGAGCGCGCGGTGAAGCTCGCTGGCAGCCGCTTCGTGCTGCTGGGCGGCCTGGGTGCACGCCTGGAGCGCGCGCTTATCAACTTCATGGCCGACACGCACACTTCCCGCGGCTTCAAGGAATGGTGGTGCCCGGCCATGGCCAACGCCACCACCCTTACCGGCACCGGCCAGCTGCCCAAGTTCGAAGACGACCTGTTCAAAACGCGCGAGGGCATGTACCTTATCCCCACGGCGGAAGTGCAGCTTACCAACATCCATTCCGGCGAGGTGCTCGAAGCGGAAGACCTTCCGCTGAAGTACTGCGCCTTCACGCCCTGCTTCCGCGAAGAGGCGGGCTCTGCCGGGCGCGACACCCGCGGCCTTATCCGCGTGCACCAGTTCGACAAGGTGGAAATGGTGAAGTACGCCAAGCCCGAGGAAAGCTACGACGACCTGGAATCCATGGTTGCCGATGCCGAGAACATCCTGCAGCTTCTGGGCCTGCCGTATCGCGTTATCAGCCTGTGCACGGGCGACATCGGCTTTTCCGCCGCCAAGACCTACGACCTGGAGGTTTGGCTGCCCTCTTACAACGCCTACAAGGAAATCTCTTCCTGCTCAAACTGCGAGGACTTCCAGGCACGCCGCGCCAACATCAAGTACCGCGACCCCGCCAACTTCAAGGGCACGCGTCTGGTGCACACGCTCAACGGCTCCGGCCTGGCGGTTGGCCGCACCATGGCTGCTGTTATCGAGAACTACCAGCAGGCCGACGGCTCCATCAAGGTGCCCGAGGTGCTGGTGCCCTACATGGGCGGCGTAGAGGTTATCCGCTAGCCGAACCGGCCTGCGCGCAAACGGATGGTGAGAAAGCCAACAAGCAAGCGCCCCTCGGTTGCCGGGCATAAGGTAAAGGTATCCAACGAGCCGGCAGTTGCCGCACCTGCTTCCCCTGCGGAAGCGGGCGGGCCTGCCGGCTCTTCTTTCGGTG
>CAVDWN010000235.1:0-2770 GCA_963612535.1 Sphaerochaetaceae bacterium | reverse complement strand
CCCGCTCAAAGGCTTCCGGGGTGCGCTCGGTTCGGCGGTTAACGCGTTGGAATCGTGGATGTCGTATAATCCGTCACTATCGCCAACTAAAGCGAATCGGCCGACCGCATCTTGCGGCGCAGCCCGGCTTCCGGAAGCTGTCGGAATGCCGCACCTAAGTAGCCCGCCCCGGGTGCTCGTCCGCTTCGCTTCGGTTGGAGCACCTGCACGCCCCCAAGCAGAAAGCGAATGGCATGGTATCTCACGATTTCTGGGTATTGCTCGCAATGCTCCTCTACTTCATCGTGGTCGTGGTCATCGGCTTCGTGTATGCGAAGAAGTCGAACCAATCCACCGAGAACTACTTCCTGGGCGGAAGGCGCCTAGGCCCCTGGCTCACGGCTCTTTCGGCCGAAGCATCCGACATGTCGGGCTGGCTGCTTATGGGCTTGCCGGGCGTCGCCTACTTCACCGGCGCGTCCGATGCCATGTGGACGGCCATCGGCCTTGCCATCGGCACGTACCTCAACTGGCTGTTCGTATCGAAGCGCTTGCGCAAGTACTCCGAGGTGGCCAACAACTCCATCACCTTGCCCGATTTTTTCTCGAACCGTTTCCACGACAAGAAGAACATCCTCATGACCATCTCGGCGCTTGTTATCCTGTTGTTCTTCTCTATATATGTGGGCAGTTGCTTCGTCACGTGCGGCAAGCTGTTCGCCACGCTGTTCGGGCTCGACTACGCTACGATGATGATCCTAGGCGCCATGATCGTGTTCCTGTACACCTTCGTGGGCGGCTACCTTTCCGTATGCACCACCGACCTTATCCAGGGCACCATCATGATCTGCGCTTTGGTGGTGGTGTTCTTCGGATCCATCGCCAGCGCCGGCGGCATCGACAACACGGTTGCCTTCCTGCAGAGCATCCCCGGGTTCCTCTCGGGTACCGAAATCGCCACGCCTATTGTGGGTGAAGACGGAAAGCAGCTGGTGGAAGCCGGCATGCCGCTCTTCGGCGAGGCGGGCCAGTACGGTGTTATCACCATCATCTCCGGTCTTGCGTGGGGCTTGGGCTACTTCGGCATGCCGCAGGTGCTGGTGCGCTTCATGAGCGCCTCTCATTCCAGCGAGCTGCGCAAATCCCGTCGCATCGCCACCGTTTGGGTGGTGGTTTCCCTGTTCAGCGCCGTGTCCATCGGCCTTATCGGCCGTGCGGTCATCCCCACCGAATTCCTTACCCAGGCCAGCGCCGAGAACATCTTCATCGTGCTGTCGAACATGATCCTGCCCTCGTTCATGTGCGGCTTGGTGGTCTCGGGCATCTTCGCCGCCTCCATGTCGTCTTCTTCCTCGTATCTGCTTATCTCGGGCTCTGCTGTGGCGGAAAACATCTACCGCGGCCTTATCAAGAAGGACGCCACCGACACGCAGGTGATGATCGTGGCGCGCCTTACCCTGGTCGCCGTGCTGCTGTTCGGCATCGTCATAGCCCTCGACGAGAACTCCTCCATCTTCCAGGTGGTGTCGTATGCCTGGGCGGGCTTCGGCGCATCGTTCGGCCCGCTGATGATCATGAGCCTGTACTGGCGACGCACCAATTTCCAGGGTGCCTTGGCGGGCATGCTGGTCGGCGCCGTCTCGGTGCTGGTGTGGCACAGCCTCATAAAGCCCATGGGGGGTATCTTCGGGGTATACGAGCTGCTTCCCGCGTTCATCCTCAGCCTGCTGGCCATCGTGGTCGTGTCCCTTGCCACCGAAGAGCCTGGCACCGAAGTTGTGAAGGAATTCGACTCGTATATGGATTCGGAGTGCTAGCGCGGTCATTTTAGGTTCGGATGGGCCCGAAATATTTTCTGAAAACTTTCAACGAGGGGAGTCGGAGCAAGGTGTTCCGACTCCCCTCGTTGCGTAGGGATTCAATCCGAAACAGATCGCTGACCTGGTAATCTATTCAACCAGGGAAGGGAATGGGGAGAGATTGCGGCATGGATATGCCCGGGGGCGTGTAAAGGATTGACACGCCTTTCATCTTTGCGTATCATTCCCTTGCTCGCTTGAACGGCAACAACGTTCGAAGCGAACAGCAGCTTGAAAATTGCACATGATTCCAAGCGAATTCGGGAGTGTTCCAGAGCGGTCAAATGGGACGGACTGTAAATCCGTTGGCTACGCCTTCCAAGGTTCGAATCCTTGCACTCCCACCACTCGCCCACATAGCTCAGCAGGTAGAGCACTTCGTTGGTAACGAAGAGGTCAGCAGTTCGAGTCTGCTTGTGGGCACCATTTACTTGGCGGTATAGCTCAGTTGGTTAGAGCACACGGTTCATACCCGTGGCGTCACTGGTTCGAATCCAGTTACCGCTACCAAATATTCCGCTTACGCACGGTAAGCTTTTACTTTATCGAATACAAACTCGCCTTTAAGGGCGATTTTGTGCATTCCCACCAAAAGGAGGAATAATGTCTAAGGAAAAGTTCGAGCGTTCCAAGCCCCATGTTAACATCGGCACCATCGGCCACGTTGACCACGGCAAGACCACGCTGACTGCTGCAATCTCCAAGACCCTGTCCAGCAACGACGGTTCTCACGGTACTGCTTCTGCAGACTTCACCGCATTCGAGGACATCGACAAGGCTCCTGAAGAGCGCGAGCGCGGCATTACCATTTCTATTGCTCACATCGAGTACGAAACCGACAAGCGTCACTACGCACACGTTGACTGCCCCGGCCATGCTGACTACGTCAAGAACATGATCACCGGTGCTGCTCAGATGGACGGCGCTATCCT
>CAVDWN010000234.1:0-2773 GCA_963612535.1 Sphaerochaetaceae bacterium | reverse complement strand
GCCTTCCAAGAACTTGTGGATTCCCCTTCTCAAACCCGGCCATTCTGGTATCATTCAACAGGTTGCACGGGAAATCTGTGCAACGAAGGAATAAGTGCGATGATACGCGGGGATTGTGCATACGTTCCGGCGGCAGCCACCCAACACTGCAGCCGACTTGCTACGGTCACGCTTCCAAAGTTATCGCCTTGCGTTTATTCGAATAAGGAGAAATATGTACGCAATCGTTAAGACTGGCGGCAAGCAGTACAAGGTATCCACCGGTGACTGCCTGAACGTCGAAAAGCTTGAGGGTGAGGCAGGCGACAAGGTCGCTCTTACCGCTATCGCAGTCGTTGACGGCTCCAAGGTCGTTGCCGATCCTGCCGAGGCTGCAAAGACCAAGGTGGAGGCAACCATCGTCGAGCAGTTCAAGGGCGAAAAGCAGCTCGTCTTCAAGTTCAAGAAGCGCAAGAACTACAAGAAGCTGCGCGGTCATCGTCAGAATCTGACTCGCGTTCAGATCACCAACATCGCATAGTTAAGGAGGAATACTCATGGCACACAAGAAAGGTCAAGGTTCCATCCGCAACGGCCGCGATTCCGAGTCCAAGCGTCTTGGTTGCAAGCGCTTCGCAGGTGAGTTCGTCGGTGCGGGCAACGTTCTGGTTCGTCAGCGCGGTACGCGCATCCACCCCGGTGAGAACGTGGGTCGTGGCAAGGACGATACCCTTTTCGCTCTGTGCGAAGGCACGGTAGAGTACACCAAGGGCGCACGTCGCAAGGTGCATGTTCGCCCCGAGGCGTAAGCTCCGTTAGGATATCTCGGATATTGGAAGGCCCTCTGCAAGCGTGCAGGGGGCCTTTTCGTTTAGAATCGAAGGAACATGTTTACAGACAAGGTTCGCATATTCGTAAAGGCCGGCGACGGTGGCGCTGGATGCATGTCGTTCCGGCGTGAGGCGCATGTGCCCAAGGGCGGCCCTGATGGCGGTGACGGCGGAAGGGGCGGCAACATCGTCCTAGTGGCCGACATGCGCGTTTCGTCGCTTATCGATTACCGCTTCAAGCACCATTTCAAGGCCACGCGCGGCACCCATGGCAAGGGCTCCAAGATGAACGGCGCCAACGGCGAGGATCTTGTTCTGAAGGTTCCCGTTGGCACCATCGTGCGCGAGTACGACGAGGAAACCAAGCAGACGGGCGAAGTGATTGCCGACCTTACGCACGACGGTGAGAGCATCATCGTTGCCCGTGGCGGCGTCGGCGGCCGAGGCAACACCCACTTCGTAACGCCCACGCGCCGCGCCCCCGCGTTCGCCGAGCTGGGCGTTCCCGCCGAGGAATGCTGGATCGAGCTTGAAATGAAGCTCATGGCCGATGCTGCCCTGGTGGGCGTTCCCTCTGCCGGCAAGAGCTCGCTTATCTCGCGCATGAGCGCCGCGAAGCCCAAGATCGGCGATTACCCGTTCACCACTTTGGTGCCCAACCTGGGTGTGGTGAAGGCCGACGAGTACAACTACGTGGTTGCCGATGTTCCCGGCCTGATCGAGGGCGCGCACGAAGGCAAGGGCTTGGGGCACGAGTTCCTGCGCCATGTTGAGCGCTGCGCCGTTATCCTTCACGTTATCGACCTTACCGGCGGCTACGAAGGCCGCGACCCGGTAGAGGATTACCGCATCATCAACAACGAGCTGAAGATGTACCTGCCCGAACTGGCGCAGCGTCCCTGCATCGTGGTGGGCAACAAAGTCGACGCGCCGGGCGTGGAAGATGCGGCGAAGCGCCTTGAGGAAGAGGTGCGCCGCGATTCCATCGAGCGCGCCGGCGGCAACGAGTTCGCCGAAAGCCCGCTGAACCCCAAGGTGTTCTTCACCAGCGCGGTTACCGGCAAGGGCGTCGATGCCCTCATGAAGGCGGCGGGCTCCAAGATCGCCGAGCTGCGCGAAGCGGAGCGCAAGGCCCAGGAAGGCGTTGAGCACTTCGATCAGATCTGGCAGCATCGCCGTGACGAGCGCGACAAGCGCTTCGAGATCGAGCAGCTTTCCGAAGGCGTGTTCCGCGTTACCGGCAAGCAGATCGAGCGCATGGTTATCCAAACCGACTGGGAAAACGACGAGGCTATTGCGTTCTTGCAGCATCGCTTCAAGCGCTTGAAGCTCGACGAGGCCTTGGAGAAGGCCGGCGCCCGCGATGGGGACGAGATCCGCATCTTGGGCTGCGCCTTCGAGTTCGAGTCGGCGCGCATGCATGACGACATCTACGGCGGATTGGACATTTAGCCCATGAGGAACGGCAAGAAGGTCATAGTAATCAAGATCGGCTCCTCCACTTTGGTGAACAGCCAAGGCAAGCTCGATCGCCCGTACTTCGATGGCCTTGCTGCCCAGGTGAACGCCCTACGCGAACAGGGTTGGAGCCCCATCATCGTGTCCAGTGCCGCCATTGCCTGCGGGCTTGAGGCGCTGGGGATAGATGAGCGCCCAACCGATATGCCATCGCTGCAGGCGGCGGCGTCGGTGGGTCAGAATGCGCTTATGTCCACCTACGCCGATTCCTTCTCCAATTACGGGATCCTTACCTCGTGCGTCCTGATAACCCGCCATTCAACGGCCCAGCGCAACGCGTACCTGCATGCACGCGACACGCTCGAGCGCTTGGTCGACTTCGACGTGGTGCCCATCATCAACGAGAACGACACGGTTTCCGTTGAGCAGATCCGCTTCGGCGACAACGACACCCTGGCCGCCTTGGTTTCCTGCCTGGTGCAGGCCGACCTGTGCGTTATCTTCTC
>CAVDWN010000233.1:0-2817 GCA_963612535.1 Sphaerochaetaceae bacterium | reverse complement strand
GTACCTGTTCGGCTCGTACGCCAAGGGCTACGCCACCGAGCACAGCGACATCGACGTAGCGGTGATCATCCCCGACTACGGGGATATGACCCCAGAGGAAATCTGGCTTGCAAAGCGAGACCTTTGGAGCAGGGCCGGAGACATCGACCTCAGAATGGAACCATGCGTGCGCACCATGCACGACGGGTCGGGGTTCGTGAAGGCGATAATCGAGACGGGCATCAGGGTGGACTAGCGCCTTCGCCATTGGCCTATAGCAAAATATCTGCTATTTACCTGGCTTCAAGCCTAGGAAAAAATACACGATAGATGGTTCCGCTTTCGACTGCCCTCCGGGGCAATCGTGGGCGCTTGCCCGCATCCTCATAGATGGGAGTAAACATGTTCGAGAAGCTTGCCGAAGAAGGCGAATTCAGCCGTGCCACCGTACGCGAGCTGTTGCTGGAGGCCGCCGAAGAGAACCTCATGCCGGAACAGCCGGATGGCGAGAGTAAAGCGTACGAGCTCGACATTCAAGGTGTGCTGTTCGAACCCTTGCTAACGGACGGCGAGCTTGAGCAGTGCGTCAACCTGGCAATCGATTTGACCGAAGAGCTCAAGTGCATCGCCAACAATGGCATGGACAGGAAGGCCTTCGATGATCTTCTGGGCCAGATGCGCGAGCAGCACCCCGAGGTCGAGCGCGACCATGAGTTCGCGGACTTCAACATCGTTATTGCCATGTGGAACAAGTTTCCAACAGAGGGCCTTAAGCCCATCATCGGCGAAATCGACGAGGTCCGTTATGTTGGCGGCGCCTACGCGATGCTCATGGTGAACCCCGCGCTCTTCAGCGCGATCTTCTCCGCATATGACTACCTGGTCGACCGCTTCGATGATCCTGAAGCATATTGCACAACGGCCCATTTCCTGCTCCAGAACATCATGCGTTCAGGCTGCATGGAGGTCGGAGAAACCGACGAGGCGCAGGATGACTGAGGCCCCTCTGGCGGCGCCCTAGTTCTTGATGGCGGCTGATCCGGATGCGGTGGCCGCCATCTTCCAGTCGCACGCCAACCCAAGCTGAAGGGAAAGGCAGCCGACCGGGCTCGACGAGCCGTTTATTTGACTTCCAGCCCGCTGGATCGAACCTAATCGTTCGGAATCCCCTTCGCTGCCATCAAATCGATCAGTGCCAACAATTGCCGCAGATTGAGCTTCGTTTTGCCGCAGCGAGGGCATTTGCAATGCTGAACACCATCGAGCTCAATGCCGTAAAGCTCACGATTCTCTGTTGCCTCGACCATTTCGCTGCCGCACTCAGGGCAAATCTCCCCCGTGCGAGGCGATCCCTCCGAATCTTCCCCCGGCTCATAATCGTCATCCTCGTCCCTCCATTCCGCAGGTTCGACGAAGTACCCGTCTTCGTCCATCTTCACAAAGGGGACGTTCCTCGTGTCGATGGTCTCTTCGTTCAGGTCGAACGGTATCCCATCGGCCTTGACCACTTTCTTCAGGTAAAAGGTGATCGCATCGCTCAGCGAAATCCCACCGAGGGCCGCCAAGGCTTTCTCCTTGACCTCCTTCGGAACCATTGCCACTACGATTGCGTCATACACCATAGAGATCGCCCCCTTGCTATACCGCGATGCTATGCGCCGCCCGTGTCTTATTCCGCAAAGCAAAACGCCCGGAACCCGATCACGAACACCCGTTAAAACGCCAGGAAACGCAAAGTTGCTAGCTCTGACGATCCTTTATCGGCTCCAAGATGCTCCCCCAAGAACGAAGCTCGAACGCTTCCACCCGAGTTACCGCCTCGCAGAACCAGTCGAGCGACCTAAGGGCCTCGATAGTCTCATGCACAACAAGAAGCCCATTCACTGTAGGCTCTGTACAAACATAGACGCCGTACTGCACACGAACATAACCAAGCTTGGCAAGTGCCTCCCCTAGCGCATCAAGGGCAGGCTTTCTGCCGATGCCGCAAACATCCTCAAGGATATGTGCATCCAAATCGAAGGTTATGCCGTACATCGCTTGCCTACCTCACTAACATTCGTCTTTGCCACCGGTTCCACTTCAAGCATGGTGCTATTTACCTACGCTTTCTATGGTTCGATAATCGCGATGGTATCGAAGCAGCAACACCGCAACAAGTGCAAAATATCTGCTATTTACCTGGCCTTTAACCTTGGCAAAATGATCTAGGGGGCATAGATCGAAACCGATTTCCGGTTACAAAGGAAGGAGATGGTTGGGATGGGCGAAGCCTGCCCCGCAGAAGAGGAATCGACAATCGGCATAAAGCTCAATCCCGAACTGAGAAAGCCGCCGAAGAGCTGTACGAAAGCCTGGGGCTGACTTTGCCCGAGGCCATACGGTTATTCCTCTTCGCTTCAATCAATTCCGGCGGGTTCCCTTTCGAACCTGAGCAAACCGCGATGAACAAACCCGACAACGAAACAACCAGCAGGAGGGCAAAATGAGCTGTCACAACATCGGCCATGGAATGAATAGCGTTGTCAAGGTGATCTTGAAAATGTACGACAATGGCGAGCTGGATCTCCCGAAGGCAAAGAAGCTCATCAGAGCATGCCGCGTTGGCGTCAACTGGTGCGATGGCAATGAAGGCGAAGCCATCGAATGCATGCGCGAAACCCGATGCAATAAATGCCTACGACCCTTCGAAAACGACGAGAAGGTGGTAGATATGTTGTACACAGATATATGGAATGAAGCCTGGGGCGAGCACGATCATCGCAAGCAGGCATTCGAAGACAAGTACGATCTGGTGGGTTTCAACCTCTGCCGCAGCTGCAGCGATGAAACGCTGGC
>CAVDWN010000232.1:0-2837 GCA_963612535.1 Sphaerochaetaceae bacterium | reverse complement strand
AAGATCTTGCCATCGCCCACTTCACCGGTATAGGCGGTTTTGCGGATAAGCTCCACCACTCCGTCAACCTCGTTGTCGGGCACCACCAAGTCGAACTTGATCTTCGGCAACATGGTTACCAGCACCTCGGATCCGCGAACATACTCGCTCCACCCATGCTGGCTGCCGCAACCCATAACCTCGGAAACGGTAAGGCCGCCGACGCCGCTTTCGAATAGAGCTTCCTTCAAGGGCTCAAGCATGCTCGAGCGGACGATCGCCTCTACTTTCTTCATGATCTACCTCACTTACTGATCAAGGCCGGTAAAGGACGGATAGCCGGATTCGCCGTGTACCGTGGTATCCAAGCCGCGGTTCTCGATTTCCTTGCTCACGCGCAGGCTGCCACCGAACAGCGCCTTGGCAATGTAGCCGATAATGGCTGTGGTAACCGTTACGTACACCAAGGTAACCAAAACGGAAAGCACCTGGTTAACCAGCAAGGTTGGGTCGCCGGTGTACAACAGACCACCCAGTTCATTAGTGGAAAGCCCCGGCATTGCGAAGATGCCGGTAAGGATGCAGCCAACGATGCCGCCAACGCCATGGCAACCGAATGCGTCAAGTGCGTCGTCCCACCCCAGCTTACGCTTCAGTACGGCGATGAAGTAGTAGCAAATCGGGGAAACAATCAGACCCATAATGATCGCGATCATCGGGTCCACGAAGCCACAGGCGGGAGTGATAACAACCAAGCCCGCCAGGATGCCCGTGCAGCCGCCTACAAGCGTGGGCTTCTTCGTTACGATGCGTTCAACAGCAAGCCAGCTTGCCGATGCGGCGCATGCAGCCAGCAGCGTATTGCAGATTGCCAAACCCGCGTAGCCATCGGCAGCCAAGGCAGAGCCGCCGTTGAAGCCGAACCAGCCAACGAAAAGCAAGCCACAGCCGATCACAACCGCGGGAACGTTGTGCGGGCGCACGGTGCGCACGCCGAAGCCGGTGCGTTTCCCAAGGATCAAGGCAAGCACCAAGCCGCCAAGACCCGAGCAGATATGCACAGCTGTGCCACCCGCGAAATCCAAGGCCCCAATTGCGTTCGAGTTGCCGATAAGGCCGCCACCCCAAACCATATGGGCCATGGGAGCGTACACTATCAGGCTCCAGAACAGAAGGATGAATGCGATGGCGCCGAATTTCATGCGGCCAGCCAATGCGCCGGTCACGATGGCCGCGGTAACCATGGCAAACGTTGCCTGGAAGGCCACATCCATCAAACCAGGATACGTGCCAAGGGCAACATCGGCATACGTCGGGTCGGTCGGAGCCGTTGAGAGAGAGGTGAGCATCTCGTCGAGCGACCAAGTGGCAAACATTCGGTCGAATCCACCTACGAAGAGGTTGGCGACGCTTACCAGGTTGCCATCCTCATCGAACGCGTCTGAACCGCCATAGGCAATAGAGTCGCCGATTATCGCCCAAAGACATCCAACGATGCCCATCGCCAACACGCACATCAGCATGGTGTTAACGACGTTCTTCCTTCTGGACAAACCTCCGTAGAATAAGGCGAGTGCAGGGCTCATCATGAGCACAAAACCGCAGCTCATGATCATAAATGTAGTTGTTCCCGGATCATACATGAGCCTCTTCCTTCCTGCTACGAGAGTCTGTTTTTCGTTTATGCGGGGAGCTCGTAACAGGGCTCATTCTAGGAAGCGTTTGTTTCCGATTATGTTTCGTTTCAACGATTAATTTGCATTTGAACCAACGTGCATATGGCAGAAACGCTCATGCAACGAAAGCGAAATACAGCGCGATTAAGGTACATAACCATAGTTCCGGCCCTTGGAACTTATTCAATATGCCATCGACGATGGAAGAAGAGGATGTTATGACAAACGCAATCCGCAACAGGAAAGTTGCCGTTATCGGCTGCGGCTTCGTCGGCTCTACAACCGCTTACAGCCTTATGCAGAGCCGGTTGTTCTCCGAAATGGTGCTTGTGGATATCGACGAGCAGCGCGCCGAAGGGGAAGCGCTTGATATCAGCCATGGCATCCCCTACTACAGCCCTATGAATATCTATGCGGGCACATACAAGGATGCTGCTAGCGCATCGATCATCATCATCACGGCAGGCGCAAACCAGAAGCCCGGCGAAACCCGTCTTGATCTGGTTCAGAAGAACACCCAGATCTTCAAGGGGATCATCCCTGAGATCATGGAACACGGGTTCGACGGCATATTCCTGGTGGTGTCAAACCCCGTCGATATCCTCACCCAGGTCGTTCTTGCATTATCTGGGCTGCCGAAAGAACGGGTGATGGGTTCAGGCACTGTTCTGGACAGCTCCAGGCTCAAATACACGCTTGGGCGCATGCTCGATGTTGACCCAAGACACGTACATGCCCGCATTATCGGCGAACACGGAGACAGTGAGCTTACGGTTTGGAGCGGTGCCAACGTATCTGGCATCCATATCGACGACTTCTTCAAGCTGCGTGGTATCGAGGATTCGGCAAAGCTTCGCCAAGAAATCGAAGACAGCGTGCGCAACAGCGCCTACGAGATAATCAAGCGAAAGCATGCAACGTATTTCGGCATCGCCCCTTCGGTTAAACGCATTTGCGAAGCCATCGTCCGAGATGAGAAGTCGGTTATGAACGTATCGAACTTCAGGGAAGACGTACGTGGCGTCAAAAACGTGGTAATGAGCATGCCTGCCATCGTTGGAAGTTGCGGCGTGGAGTTCCCCATTCCCCTGCACCTGAATCACGACGAAGGAGAGCATCTTAAGGCCTCTGCAGAAACCCTTAAGCGAACCCTTTCCAGCATCGATCTGTCGCTGTAACACA
>CAVDWN010000231.1:0-2859 GCA_963612535.1 Sphaerochaetaceae bacterium | reverse complement strand
CGCAGCCAACGCCTACTGCATGGCGGGGAAGGCCATCACGAACACCGCGCCGCCCTCGGGGGCGTTGAACGCGGTAACGCTGCCGTCGAAGCTTTCGGCTATCTCCTTCACGATGGCCAGGCCAAGCCCGGCGCCGCCGCTGTAGCGCGCACGGGAGAAGTCGCTGCGGAAGAAGCGCTTGAACAGCAGCGACGGGTCGTCCTTGATACCGCAGCCGTCGTCCTTCACGGCGGCAAACGCCTTGCCGTTCACGCCCGAGAGCATCACGGTAACGTGGCCGCTTTCGTCCACATGGCGGATGGCGTTGTCTACCAGGTTGATGAGCGCCTGCTTCAGGCGGTCGGCGTTGCCCAGGATGTCGGGCGCGGCGCCTTCCACGGTAAGGGTGACGTCCTTGTCCTGCGCCAGGGGCTCCAGCATGTCCACTACGTCTTGGGCGACCGACCCGATGTCGATGCGCTTCAGCTCGGCGGCGGGCACGCCTTCCTTGGCATGCTGCAGCGCAAGCAGGTTGTTGGTGAGCTTCTTCAGGCGCTCCGATTCGCTCAGGATTATCTCGCAGAAATGCTCGCGCGTGCTCTGCGGCATGTCGGGGTCGAGCATCAGCTCGGCATTGCCGCTGATAGCGGTAAGCGGCGTGCGGAACTCGTGGGCAACGTCGCTTACGAAGGAATCCTGCTGCTCCTGGATGCGGGAAAGCTCGGCAAGCTTGGCCTCGTAGGCGCGGTTCAGCTCTGCGAAGTCTTCGGCCAGGCGGTCGGCTTCGTAGACGCTGCCCGTTTCCTCGAACGCGATGGATTTGTCGCCCTGCCGGTAGGCCTTCACCTTATGTACCAGCTCGGTAAGCGGCTGCGTCATGAAGTGGGCAATAAGCAGGCTCAGGAAATAGCAAAGGCAGCAGATGGGAACGATGTAGGCAACGATGTAGGGCGGGCACCCGAACACGAACACGGCTGCGGCGGCGGTAAGGATGGATGCGAACAGCGCCAGCAGCGTGGTTAGAAACGAGATATGGGTGAACAGCCTCATGGAATCCCCTCGATGCGCGGTGTGGCCAGGCTACGGCCAGGCCCGCAGCGGCTGCTACTTCTTGAAGCGGTAGCCGTAGCCGCGAACCGTTTCGACCAGCTTCGGGTCGTATCCGGCCGTCTCTATCTTATCGCGCAGGCGCTTGATGTGGGTGTCCACCGTCTTGGTTTCGGTGATGAACTCCCAGCCCCAGGCATCGCGCAGCAGGTCTTCGCGGGAAACCACCTTGCCCGCGTTGCGCATAAGGCAGCACAGCAGCTCGAATTCGCGCGGGGTAAGGTCGATGGGGCCCTTGTCGCCCTTGGCAACGTGGGTATCTTCGTTCAGGGTGATGCCGCTTGCCGTTACCTCGTTGGAAGGCGCGGCGGATTCTGCCCCCTGGCTGCGGCGCAGAAGGGCGCGGGTACGGGCCAGCAGCTCGCGCACGCCGAAGGGCTTCGCCAGGTAGTCGTCGGCGCCAAGCTCCAGGCCAACCACCTTGTTCAGCTCGGTATCGCGCGCGGAAAGGAACAGGATGGGGGTGCTCATCTTCGCGCGGATGCGGCGGCACAGCTCGTAGCCGTCGATGCCGGGCAGCATGATGTCCAAGATGAACAGGTCGAAATGCTCGGACTCGATCTTCTGCAGCGCATCTTCGCCGTTGCCGGCAACCTCGGTTTGGTAGCCCTCTTTCTGCATGGCGTAGCTGACGAATTCGGTGATGGAAGGCTCGTCGTCGACGATAAGGATGCGTGCGGGTTGGTTTTCCATGTGCTCCACCTTCCATGTATTAAGGGCATGTTGCGGCAAAGGTTCGCCGCCTGCATTCGATGGTATGGTAGCATTCGCTCGAAGCGCGTATATGCGAAGGGATTGTTGGAAACATGTTACTTGCGATTGACGTGGGAAATACCCAAACCGTGCTGGGCGTCTACGATGGCGAGCGCCTGGTTCATATGTGGCGCGTGGCCACCAACGTGGACCACACCTCCGACGAGCTGCGCATCAAATTGCATGTGCTCCTGGGCGCCGAGGGCCTTACCGAAAAGGAAATCGACGGCGCCATCTTGGCCTCGGTGGTTCCCGCGCTTACCCATAACTGGGAAAAGGTGTGCCTGCGCTCCTTCGGGGTGGAAGTCGTCGTGGTTTCCGCCGAAACGGTGGGGCACCTGGTGAACATGGACAAGGAAAAGTTCCGCGAGCTCGGCGCCGACCGCGTGGCCGATGCCGCGGCGGCGAAGAGCCTGTACGGCTCGCCGGTTATCGTGGTGGACTTCGGAACCGCCACCAACATCGAGATCATCGACAACACGGGCACCTTCGTGGGCGGCATCATCGCCCCCGGCGTGGAATCTTCCATGCGCTCGCTGCTTTCCCGTGCGGCGCTTCTGCGCTCCGTCGAGCTGGAAGACCCGGGCACGGCCATCGGCACCAACACGGCCGACGCGCTGAAGGTGGGCGTGGTCTACGGCGAGGCTGCCCGCGTGGACGGCTTGGTAGACCGCGTGTTCGAGCAGCTGGGCTACGAGGCCACCGTGGTGGCAACCGGCGGCCTGGCGCACCGTATAGCGCCGGCATCGAAGCACATCACCGAAATCAACCTGGAACTCACCTTGCAGGGCCTGCGCATGATCTACGGTGAGATCACGAAGTAGAGCCGTAAGGAAAAGCCCCGAAGCAAGAAGAGGAAGCGAGCAGTTATATGTTGAGCGATATCGAGATTGCACAGGCGGCAACGCCTGCCCCCATCGTGGAAGTGGCCCAGAAGGCCGGCATCAAGGAAGACTACCTTGAGTGCTACGGCAAGACGAAGGCCAAGGTAGACTACAACCTGCTGCGAAACGAGCAGCA
>CAVDWN010000230.1:0-2867 GCA_963612535.1 Sphaerochaetaceae bacterium | reverse complement strand
CCTCTTCCCCGCCAACAAGGATGGAAAGCGTTGCATCGCGCGCTCCGGTATCCCCGCCGGTAACCGGGGCGTCTAACACGTGGAACCCGCGGGCAGCCCCCTCAGCTCCGATGCGCTGGGCAAGCTTCGGGCTGGTGGTGGTCATATCGATAAGGTAGGTTCCCGCAGCGGCAGAATCGAGGATGTTACCCTCTGCGAAATAGACTTCTTCAACATCTTCGGGAAAGCCAACGATGGTGATAACCGCATCGCGGCCGGCAGCGCACTCCGCAATGGATTCATGGAAGATGGCGCCTTCGCTGATAACGTCTTCCACCTTTGATTTGGTTCGAGCGTAGATGTGAAGCTCGAACCCTGCTTTCATAAGGTTGCGAACCATCGACTTACCCATAATGCCCACGCCGATAAAGCCTATTTGTTCCATCGCTCTCCCATCAACGGTTTGTTTCTTACCGAAATGGTACTTGGGCAACGCTAGTTGAATAGTTGCAATCGGCGAAAGGATCCTGGCATTCGCATTTGCTAGGACGCCGAAGCAAAACCTGCTACACTGGGCTTGTCGGAAGCCGCGGCTTGAAGAATACGGCTTACTTGTACGTTTAACCTCCGCGGTTGACGGGGTGCCGCAAGGCGTAGAATATCAGCCACTTGTAAAGGGGCCCGC
Source organism: Sphaerochaetaceae bacterium (assembly GCA_963612535.1). Taxonomy (GTDB): domain Bacteria; phylum Actinomycetota; class Coriobacteriia; order Coriobacteriales; family Eggerthellaceae; genus Anaerotardibacter. Next base: position 2,203 of record CAVDWN010000230.1, on the reverse strand, counting down.
AGCGATGCGGGCCCCGATTCGTAGGGGGGGGCGAAGCTTGAAGATAGTTTCCATCTCGCAGGAGTTCTTCGACCTGTGCGGCGACGACCGCGAGCTCATGACCAAGCGCAATCGCCCATGTATCGTCGTGGTCAAACTTCGCTACAAAGGCCGAAAACACGATTTTGCTGTTCCGTTGCGCTCCAACATCGCCCCGAACGTGCCGAAAAGCCAGTATTTCGGCCTGCCGCCGCGCCCCACCACCAAGCCTGGACGCAGGCACGGCATCCATTACATCAAGATGTTCCCCGTGCAGAAGCGATTTCAAAGGAGGTTCCGCACCGAGGGTTCGAGATATTATGAGACGCTTCAACGGACAATCGATGCTAGCACTAAGAAGATCGTGACGGATTGCCAAGCTTACCTTGATAATTACGAGAAGAACGGCAAGCCAAAGTATGCGGTAGACATCGACCGCATACTCAAGATCCTAGACGAGCGAGGCGACAGCGGCTCGCTGTGACGCAATCGCGAGCCGCAGGCGATGCGAGGTGCGGGACGTTGGAGCCTCCCGGCTAAGTTAGGGCTTCAAGACCTTACGAGGCACATCAAGACGATATAAGGCATTACCGCACGTGAAAAACGGTTTTTCAGAAGCATGATGTGACCCTACAGAACCCTGCATAACGCTCCGTGCAGGTCCCGGAACTGGAGTTGGAACACGTCGTGCTCCTCGTGCCATTCGGCGTAGAAGTCCTTTACCACCAGTCGGTTCAACACTGCTCCAAAACCTGTAGAGAGAAGAAGCTCCTGAAGCAAAACGAAGGCAAACAAGGCTGGACAGTTTTAAGACATGTCCAGGTCTGCTGTTATTTGGTACTAGTGCGGACGCAGAGCATCGGTATAAGGATCAGCGGTAGTAGAACCATCGCTATACCATTCATCACGACCCATGTAGTTACCATTTGAATCCCAGTAATCCCTGTAATAAGTGACGCTCTTATCGCCGCTGGAAGAGCTGCCAGAACTGCTAGAAGAGCCAGAGCTACCAGAACTACCGGAGCTACTGAAGTCGCCACTATAAGAAGAGCTGCTACCAGAAGAACCGCTCTTGCTAGAAGAGCTAGAAGACTTGCTAGAGGATGCAGCAGCCGCAGCCTTTACAGCGTTCACTTCATCGATACGAGTCTGATAACGAGTAATCTGCTCGTTGATCTGGTCGGTGAGAGCCTTTGCTTCAGTCTCGGGATCAGCGAAGATAATCTGCTGATTATCAGTGTTAGAAATGTCGTTAAGAAGACCGTTAAGGCTATTGATGTGCTGCTGAAGAGCCTCGGTATCCTCAGTACCGGCAACATCAAAGTTAGCATGATCAGTGATAGCGGCAGTCCACTCATCACTCTGAGCCTTGCGGCAAGAATCGATAGTAGCAGTGTACTTGCTAATGAAGGTGCTCCAGTCAGGAGAAGTGCCGTCCGCGTACTTGTGGTCATCGTCGTTTACGAGCGCTTCAAGAGCGGTCAAGGCATCCTGGGCGCTGGCGATAGCGGCAAGACGCTGCTCGAAAGCGAGAGAGGCGATACCTTCACTAGTGGGCATGGTTTCGGCAAGGGCATTTTCCTGAGCGTAGGCAGCCTCGACTGCCTGGTTATGCTCGCTGCACTTCTGCGCATAGCCATACCCCATATAACCGGCGATGCCGCCAATAAGAACTACAGCGGCGACGCAGCCGCCGATGATCTTAGGTTTGATCTTGGGATCCAAACTTTTCATGGCAATACAACCTCCTAGCTGTAGTTGATACGGCAAACGCGGATGCCGTCTATCCTGAATATTCGACAGATAAGCAAACCCAATAATTCACTATTATGCTTTAGAGAACACTATCATACATTACCGCAGGTGAAAAACCGTTTTTCAGAAGCGTGACGTGATCCTACAGAACCCTGCAAGACACTCCGTACAGGGTTCCTTTGTACCGGTATTTGTACCGCCTGCACCATCCCAGGCATTGCCTACAAGGGGTGAAGCCAAAAACCTCCTCCCACTTCGAGCCGTCCACGTTCAGCGCCGGGCAAAGCTTGCCCGTCACGTCGCAGTGGCGTACCGCGTTCTCGGCCGAAAACCCCGCAGCATGATCGGATGTCGCCCACCGGTTCGGCCAGCGTTGGCTTTGGAGGATATGCTCGTTAGCATACCGCGCAGTCTTTCAGCTTCTCTTCCA
>CAVDWN010000229.1:0-2870 GCA_963612535.1 Sphaerochaetaceae bacterium | reverse complement strand
TTCGTACACATTTCCGCCATACGCGACGCTTTTGGCAATGGTGTTTTAATTTCATCAACACCGCAGGTCAGGCAGCTAATCTTAGACACCTGCCATCAAATTGTTAGGCTGACTTGAACGCTATTTGCGCTGCCGAACATAACGAAATGTTGATTCAGGCGGCGAACAGCCTTACTCGAGCGCTGGATGCGGCCTTCCCGGCTTGCAGATTCACGGAGAGCGGTGTAGCTGGGCTCACAAACCAACAAGAACAGGGGCTCTATCGGCCAGCAGATTAACTAGGCAGCTTTCCGGTATCGATTTAAGCGCTTCCCAGCGCAGCCATGCTTCAGCGGTGGCGAAAGCTCCCGTTGCCGCATCTTGGTACCTGGCTCTTGGCAGATCCGTTCCCCTTGCAATTCGCCCTAAAAACAGCGCTCCCCGACCGTTTGGCCGGGGAGCGCTCTTGGGGCTTAGTGATGTCTGGCGCGAAGCCTATGCGGCCAGGGCGGTGCGCAGCTCCTGAATGCTGGCAAAGTCCGTTTCGGTGTTGCCGTTTTCGCGGTCGATCTTGATTACCGTACCGGTCCACTTCGGCTCGTTGGACTCGCCTTCTGCGGAATCGGAATCGTTTTCCTTGTACTCGTTGGTCTGAACCACGAAACGATAGTCAAACGTCTTCTTGCTGGGCAGGTCTTGCTTGTCGAAGTTGTACTCCAACTGCTGAAGGATGCCCTCCATGGCTTCGACGGAGGAAGCTTCCTTCAGCGCAACGATGCCCTTCTCGCTGTTATACAGCGCCGTAGGGGAAACGTAGATGGTGCGGATCTGACGCTGGCGCTTACGCTCCAGGTAGGTAATAAGTGCAACCAAAGCCGCAATGCCGACCCACCACACGATGGCAAGGACCAGGTCCAGCGGGTTGTCGATGCGGTTGAAGCCCAGATAGAACCACAGCCACAGCAGGAAGGCCGCAGCCACGGCAGAAATGGCCAGAACGATGATGTTGTTCTTCTTCATTGTTAGGCCTCCGTTCCAGCGGGCTTAGTGGTGGCAACGGGGTCTTTGCCGTCGTCGCCACCATCGCCCATTACGTCGTTCATATCTTTCTTAAGCTGATGGGTATGATTGCCGCGGCGGAATGCCACGAACAGGCCATACAGCGCGGTAAGCACCATGCCGATAAGCATGTAGAAGTGCACCCAGCAGCTATGGGATTCAGCACCCAAGGGGTTTTCCTCGTCGTAGATCTGCTCTTCGGGGGTGGCCGTTGCCTCTTCCCCGGTTACCGCGGTGAAGGTATCGGCCAGCGCACGGGCCACGTTGTTTGCAACCGGGTTATTGCCGGAAGCATTGCCCGGGTTGCTGCCCGGGGTGTTGTCCGGCGTAGGCGCAACCGCTGCCGTCACCGTAAGCGTACCTAAGCTTTCCGTAACTTCGTAGTTAGCCAAGCTGGCCGTGCCGCCTGCCAGTGCATAGGTGTTGGCAGAAGAGCCAACTTCCGTCTGGCTACCAGTGGAGCGAGCAATCAGCGTTTCGCCATTTACCAGGCCGGTGATCGTCATATCGGAGCTCGTGAGCGCAGAGCCATCGTAGGTCTTGGTAGCGCTGCCGGTAACGATGGTCAACGGAGCCGGGGTTACCTTCAGCGTGTACTCGGCGGAAGCCTCGCTGTAGTTCGGGTTCGTTGCGCGAACCTTGACGGCCACCTCGGAGACGTCCTTGACGGTGGGAACCGTCTGGCTCCAGGTGGCGCCGCCGTCGGTGGAGTACTCGACGGTAGTGCCTTCCTCAACCGTAGCCACCGCCGCAACGCCATGCTCGGAACCGTCGTAGACGCCAACGTAGTCGGTGCCGGACACGGCAAGCTCGCCGGAGGCGGTTACCGTCAGGGTACCAACAGACTCGCTATCGAGCTTGTAGTTGGACTGCTTGGCGTTGCCGTTCCACTTGATCTCATAGGTGTTATCGGACACGCCGACCTCGGTCTGGCTGCCCGTTACCTGGAAGCCCGCGTCCTCGCCGTCCACGATGCCCTCGATCTTGCCGCCGGCGGTGAGCTCGGCGCCGTCGTAGACCTTGCTTGCGGTTTCGGTAGCAACGGTGTAGCCCTTCGGCGTGATCTGGTAAGTACGCTCAACGGTGCCGGAGTAGTTGCCGATGCCCTCGATCTTGACGGTCACCGTGCCGGCGTTGGTGGTGTCCTCGCTGATGGAGACCTTGTAGTCGACGCCCTCGGTAAGCGGGTTGCCGTCCTTGTCGGTGACAGAAGGCTTCTGCTCCTGGCTCTTTCCGTTGTACTCAACGTTGGGGATAAGCCCAACTTCTACGCCCTTGTAGGCAGGATCCGGGTTCTCGGGATCGGTGCCCGGGTTGATGGACTGAGGCGTGACCTTCAGGGACCCAACGGTCTCGCTGGTCAACGTGTAATTGTTCTTCTTTGCGTTGCCGGTCCAGCTGATTACATAGGTATTACCCGAGGAACCCACGCCGGTCTGCGAGCCCGTTACCTGGAAGCCCGCGTCCTCGCCGTCCACGATGCCCTCGATCTTGCCGCCGGCGGTGAGCTCGGCGCCGTCGTAGACCTTGCTTGCGGTTTCGGTAGCAACGGTGTAGCCCTTCGGCGTGATCTGGTAAGTACGCTCAACGGTGCCGGAGTAGTTGCCGATGCCCTCGATCTTGACGGTCACCGTGCCGGCGTTGGTGGTGTCCTCGCTGATGGAGACCTTGTAGTCGACGCCCTCGGTAAGCGGGTTGCCGTCCTTGTCGGTGACAGAAGGCTTCTGCTCCTGGCTCTTTCCGTTGTACTCAACGTTGGGGATAAGCCCAACTTCTACGCCCTTGTAGGCAGGATCCGGGTTCTCGGGATCGGTGCCCGGGTCGATGGACTG